>JBHITY010000031.1:1814-9647 GCA_042138585.1 Candidatus Nitrosopumilus sp. | reverse complement strand
AATTCCCCAGATCATAGAGCGACCATTTTTTGGCCACATTGGATTATCAAATTCTGTAAAAGAAGATAATCCATCTGAACACTCTGAAATTTTAATTTTAAAATGATTTCCAACCATATCTTTTTTTGAAAGAGGTTTTTTGACAAAGCCAATTTTGCTCAAAGAATATTTTTCAGTCGAATAATCTTCAATTGCTTTTCCTTTATTTCCTGAACACACAAACTGTTCAGTAATTGCAGATGCATCTTTTAGTCCGAGAGACTTTAGTCTGATTCCTTTCTTTCTAAAAATATCAGATAATGCATGGTTTGTGTCAATTCGTCTCTTTTTTAGTTTGTAAACAGCATATCCTTCTTCTTGATTAATTGCTTTCAGAGTTTTTTCTAAAATTTTTTCAGATACTTCAAAGTCTTCAGCAGTGACACGAATCTTTCCACCTATACCATTAAATTTTGTGCTGTAAACAGAAATTCCTATTTGAGAATCTAAATTAGGTATCACTCTATTGTCACTGTAACATATTTGCTAACTGCAACATCAGATGTTTGAACACCAACTAAAATCTTGTACGTTCCTGGAACTGCATCATCAGTAGCCATAATATCAACATGAATTGTTTTTGTTTCACCAGAATCTAATTGAAAGGTTTCAGTGCTATCATGAGTTAATTTTGTTTTCAAGAAATCATGAGAAGGTGATAAAATTACCGAGGCACCTATGGAATCATTTGTTTTAGGATATACCAATACAGGTACATGATCCATTCCTCCACTAGGAATAGACATAGTTTCTGAACCTAGTTGTATTTCAACAGGTAGTGGAATTGATGTATCAACTACACCAATGTTATTTTCAACCCATTCAGTAAACCAGATTTTTTCTCCATATACAGTAAAGTCAAAAATTTGAGCCAGCCCACAATCTGCTACCATTAGACCAGTTCCAGGATCACAGTCTCCCCAGTAAGGATTCTTTGAAGGAACATGATATTCAACTAGAGAGTTTGATTTCGGATCAAATACGGATATGTTATTTGCATTTTGTTCATTAAAGATAATTCTTCCTTGTTCATCTGAATCAATCCAATATGGTCTTGAGATAGGAGTTTTGACTACACCAGTTTGATTTCCATATGTACTAAGTAATGGATCTGCTGTGACATATTGTGTAAACTCTTCTGTTGTTGGATCAAAGCTAAAGAAAGAAGATGATGTGGTGTCAGCTAACCAAATTTTTCCATCATCAGAAATAACAGCCCCATTTGGAGTAAGTAATGCTACAGGTAACTGGTAAATCTCTGTAAACATGTCACCTGCAAAAAATTCTAGTCCAGTTTCTTGTTTTGCATTTTGATATCCATCATAATCAAGTTTGACTAAAACCCCACCTTGCTGGAACAACCAATTAGTATACCAAACATTTCCATCATCATCCAAGGCAAAGTCAGCAGTAACAGAATTATCAACTGGAGAAGGGAAACTGGTGTATTCTACATCTCCTGAGGATTGACCTATATCAAAGAATGTGAGTTTGTTTCCAGTAAAATCATTAATTATTATCTGAGAACCATCAATGTGTAATCTCTGAGGTAAGGAATCATCCATAGAAGGATATCCTAGTCTATCATATTTTTCATCAATTGTGTTGAATTTCCAAACAGAATCAAATGTCTCATCAGTAAACCAGACAGTACCATCAGGTGCATAATCAATTCCCCACATCATAGAACGACCATTTTTTGGCCATGTAGGGTTATCATATTCAGTAAATGTTTCAGTATTAGGATCAAATTTTGATAATTTTCCAGTATTTGTTTGTGCAAACCAAACATTGCCATCATAATCAGCAACAATTGCCAAAGGATTCGTACATTCGGTTGGAATTGAATACTCTGTTACAAAATCAGTTGACTTTGCATTTCCAGAACCACAAAACCTTGGACGTTCCTCATCAGGGAAATTATCTGCAGGAGTTCCAGTAATTGTCATTTGTGGTTCATCATCAGGAGGTCCCATACCAGGCATACTTGCAGCAGTTGCCCAAAACAACAATCCTCCACCAAAAATTACAACAAAAAATAATCCCTTATACTGTTTTTTGAGTTTCACAAGGAAAATATCAAATGCAGACTGATATATCTTATTCCAAGTTAAAGTAATTTCAAGTCGCCAGTAATCTTGTCAATTAGATTTTCAGGGGCAGGGCCAATCGAAATACATGTTGTTGTTCCAGGAGCAATCTGAGTGTGACCTGCATCAGTTACTTCAGACCAAGGTAAATTCAAATCAATTGCATGTTTCTTTACTTCTTGTAAATCCTTGATGCCAGAAACTTTGACTACTACTTTTTCTTGTCCAGCCCACCATTGCTCAAACCATTCAGGATGAGATTTTCTCACATGTTCGGCACCAAGTACACATGCATGTCCTACTTGTGCAGCGATTTTTCCTTTACCCATTTCCAGGTCAGTTCTGACAACAATTACCTGTTTGATATCTCCCATACCATTATCAAAAACAGGCATAATGAAAAACTTTTGAATTAAATAATTGACAAAGAAACAAAAACTGTGTACTTTGATGCAGTAGTTGCAGGTGGCAGTGTTGCAGGGTTACTTTGTGCAAGAGAGATTGCTGCCAAGGATTTTTCAGTATTAGTTATCGAAGAAGATTACGAGATAGGTACACCAGAACATTGTGGGGGTTTAGTTAGCATTTCAGGATTAGAAGAGTTGGGGGTGATTCCTTTTAAAAAAACATTTGACCACATGATAGAATCAGCTGAAATTACTGCCCCTGATGGAAAAAGTTTTTCGATAAACTCAAAAAATCAAAAGGTTATAGAAATCAGCAGAAGGGAGCTAGACAAACAGATTGCTTTTCAAGCCCAAAAAAATGGAGCAGTAATCAAAGTCAGAACTAGTTTTCAGGAAATGACGGATAATGGAATAAGAACAAACGAAGAAAACATTGATTGCAAAATTTTTGTTGATGCTAGAGGGGTGTCATCCTTAATTCATAAAGACAGAACAGGGATTTTATCATCTGCACAGTATGAAATCTATGCAGACTGGATAAAGAAAGGTAAAGTTGAAGTTATTTTTGACCAAGAAAAATATCCTGGTTTCTTTGCATGGATAATACCATCAAATGAAGGAAAAGGAAAGGTAGGAGTTGCAGGAAAAGGAATCAATGTTGCTGAAACAATAGAAAAGATTCTTGAAGAAAAAGGCAAGCACTCTACAATAAGAAAGATTTTTGCCCCAATTTGGATAAAAGGTCCAATTGAAAAATTTGTAGAAGGAAATACAGTAATTGTAGGCGATGCTGCAGGACAAGCAAAACCAACTACTGCAGGAGGTATTTTCACTAGTGGTATGGGGGGAGTTTATGCAGGAAAGGCAATAGCAGAGTATCTCAAGACAGATGATAAATCAAAACTAGAAGAATATCAAACTAGATGGACTGACAGATTTGGAAAAGAGTTTGAAAAACAAATTTTTGCAAGAAAAATTTTAGAAAGACTAGACAACAATACAATCAACAAATTATTTGAATCAATTACACCAGAGATTCTAAAAGACATTTCAGAAAAAGATGATTTTGATTTTCATACAAGTTCTATTGTGAAACTGTTAGGATTGAAGGGATCACTTAAAACAGCTCAAACACTGATTGGTGGAGAATTCAAAAAACTACTTCGATAAAATACGCCTAAATTTCAAGGAAGGTATAAATGATGTTTGCAGAAAATCGTGGTATGTCATCATCAACAATATCACTACCAACATGTAGTTGTTGTCACAGACATATTATGCCTAATGATAAATGTGTAAAATTCAATTGCCCAGATTGTGGTGCAGATTTAATTTGGAGATGTCAAAGTTGCAGAGAAGCAGCAAGAAATTACACTTGTTCTTCATGTAACACACAGGGACCTTAAGAAAATGGCACAGTTACTATTTATCACAAAAATTCTTCCAGAAGGAACCGATGTCGATCTTGACAAACTAGCAGAGAATCTTAAGAGTTCATTACCTGAAGGAATTCAGATGAAAAGACATGCAAAAGAACCATTAGCATTTGGATTGGAATTTTTGAAAGCAGAATTTGTTTTAGAAGACAAAGAAGGTCAAAGTGATGCATTAGAAAATGCCGTTAAAAATACAGAGGGCGTCAGTGAATTTGAGGTCCTCAATATGAGCCGAATGTCAGTTGACATGAAATAGGTGATCTTTTGGTACGCAAAGAAGAACCTTTGCAGATGCGAATCGGAGAAGCAAAACAAAGAGACGTAGGTAAGAAACGAGCTCGAATCGGTCCTGAAGCAATGGACTTTCTCAAAGTAACTCCAGGAGATATTGTTGAAGTTATGGGTTCAAGAACTAGTTGTGCAGTAATTTGGCCAGTAGATGAGGATGAAAAATTCCCAGACATTATTAGAGTTGATGGTCAAACAAGAAAAAATGTTGGTGCATCACTAAACGACATTGTAAAGATTAGAAAAGTAACATCAAAGATTGCAAAAACTGTTTCTTTGACTCCGGTTAATGATTCAGTTACTGTTGATAAAGAATTTACAGATTTTGTAAAGAATAGACTAAAGGGATTGCCAATCACACATGGTGATGAAATTTCAGTAATGATTTTAGGAAATTCAATGGACTTTAAAATTACAAAGACAACACCAAAAGGAGTAGTAAAGATTGACCGCTCTACCACATTAAACATTTCAACTGAAACTGCAGTTGACAGAAAAGTCAGAGTCACATACGAAGAAGTTGGAGGTTTAGGTGAAAAAGTTAAAGCAATGAGAGAAATTGTTGAACTCCCATTAAGACATCCAGAATTATTCACTAGATTAGGAATTGAACCACATAGTGGAATTTTGCTTTACGGACCACCTGGATGTGGAAAGACTTTGCTAGCAAAAGTTATGGCAAGTGAATCAGAAGCTAACATGTTCCCAATTAACGGTCCAGAAATTATGAACAAGTATTATGGTGAAACAGAAGCAAAACTAAGAGATATCTTCAAAGAGGCAAAGGACAATTCACCAAGCATCATATTCATTGATGAGATTGACGCAATTGCTCCAAAGAGAGAGGAGGCATATGGCGATGTTGAAAAAAGAGTAGTTGCACAACTTTTGGCTTTGATGGATGGTCTAAATGATAGAGGTAACGTAATAGTTCTTGGAGCAACCAACAGACCAGATAGTGTTGATCCTGCGCTTAGAAGACCAGGTAGATTTGATAGAGAATTTGAGATATCAGTTCCAAACGAAGATGGAAGAATAGAGATTCTTCAAATCCATACAAGAGGAATGCCAATTGATGAAGACATTGTCCTAAAAGATTTGGCATCAGAATTGCACGGATACACTGGTGCAGACATCAAATCACTTTGTAGAGAAGCTGCTATGAAATCAATCCGAAGATATCTTCCAGAGATAGATCTTGAAACAGAAAAAATTCCTTCTGAAGTATTACAATCAATGAAGATCAAGTTAATCGACTTTTACGATGCAATGCACGAGGTAGTGCCCACTGCAATGAGAGAAGTCTATGTTGAACGACCAAAAGTTTGGTGGCAAGATGTAGGAGGATTAGATGAGATCAAAAAAGCATTGACAGATAATCTAATCTTAGCAATGAATGAACCAGGTAAATTTACAAAAATGGGAATCAAGCCTCCTAAAGGCGCATTAATTTATGGACCACCAGGATGTGGAAAGACTTTGCTTGGAAGAGCACTTGCAACAGAGACCGGCGCAAATATGATCCTAGTTAGAGGTCCGGAAATTCTTTCAAAATGGGTTGGAGAATCAGAGAAAGCTGTTAGAGAGATTTTCAGAAAAGCTAAAGCATCATCTCCATGTGTAGTTATTTTTGATGAATTAGACTCGCTTGCACGTATCAAGTCTGGTGAAGGTGGAGTTGGAGAAAACATTCTCAGTCAATTACTCACAGAAATTGAAGAAGGTATTTCTTCACGTGTTGTAGTTATAGGAATTACAAACAGACCAGACGTTGTAGATAATTCATTGTTAAGGACAGGAAGACTTGACCTAGTCTTGTATGTTGAACCACCTGATGAGAAAGGTCGATTAGAGATAATCAAAATTTTAACAAAGAAAATGCCATTGACAAGTGATGTAAAGTTACAAGAGATTGCAGTGGCAACTCAAAACTATACAGGTGCAGATTTAGCTGCCTTATGTAGAGAAGCAGCAGTTCAAGCCATGCAAAATAATGCGACAAAAATATCGAGTCAAGACTTTGCAAATAGTTTGAAACACGTTAGACCTTCAATTACAAAAGAAGTTGATCAATGGTACAAATCAGTTAAGGAAAGTATATCTAACGTGGTACCAAAGACAGGAGATAAAACATTCTACGGATAAAAATGGCAGTTCCAATCAGAAACACAGTATTTGACAAAATTAGAGATGCAGGTTCACTAACAGATGTTGAGCTTTACAAAATTCTAACAAAAGATGGATTTACAATGGCAGATGCCAAATTCAATAAGATACTTTTGGATTTAGAAATTCTCGGACTGATCAAAGTGGCATGGATTACAAAAGATGAGCGTAGAATTGAGGTTTTCGTAGAAAAAGAAGAAATCGATGAAGTCGATGAGCAAAACAAGGAAATGATGGAAAAAGACTACGAAGCAAGCTTCCCAGGTTTTGAAAAATAGTTCCTAGAATAAAGGAATGTGAAATGCTGCATCTAATGCTACTGCAACAAAAATTATTGTAAGATAAGGTGCAGTTACTTTGTATGCCTTCCATGCAAATTCAGATGTGGGTGTCTTTGTTAGCTTGTAATGATATGCCAACATCAATCCGCCAGATACGGCTGCAATTATTGTATACACAACCCCCATTCCATCAGGAATGAAAGAGAGTACCAAAGAATAAGGAAGTAGAATTATTGTATTTCCTAAAATGTATTTTGAAGTTTTTTGCATTCCAATTACAACAGGCAACATTGGAACTTCGGCTTGTGCATATTCATCTTTAATTTTCATTGCAAGACACCAAAAGTGTGATGGAGTCCAAACGAAAACTAGGAATCCAACTAAGAATCCTAAAAGATCCATGCTTCCAGTAGCTGCAGACCAACCAGCCCACGCAGCTGCACTGCCAGCAATACCACCAATTACAATGTTTGAGGTGTTTAGTCGTTTAAGCCAAGCAGTATAGATTATGACATAAGAGAATATACCAACTGCAATAAAGAATGCAGAAACTGGATTTAATGCAAAGAATCCGTAAATAACAGAGACGCAACTAACAGCCAAACCATAAATCAAAACATGAGATGCTGCCATTCTTCCAGAAGGAATAGGTCTTTTGCTTGTTCTCTCCATTTTTGGATCAATATCTTTGTCATAATAGTGATTTAGAGCACTAGAACCAGCTGATGCCAATGCTCCAGCAATAATGATGTGTAAATAAGACCAATAATCAAGTTCAGGAGCACCTGGAACCAGTTTACTTGCAGCATACATTGAAGTAACTGCAGTAATTACTAGAAGAACTACTATCCTTGGTTTGGATATCTCCATTATTTCATTAAATCCCAATCTCACTCTATCCTAGTCCAAAGCCATTTAATTTCTTCGTCTATTGATCCGTATAATTTCAAAAGGAATAAGTATCTCACTCCTACCAGCTACGTTAAATGAGTAATTGGGACCTCATGATGCCGGGAATGGGACTCACAGCCATAGGTTTGGCTGGATTAGTCATATCATATGCTGAGATTGCACATACATTCATTGATGGAATGCATGCCTTGACTGGCCTTACCATGTTTGTAGG
>JBHITY010000031.1:1255-1804 GCA_042138585.1 Candidatus Nitrosopumilus sp. | reverse complement strand
AGGTATCTTAGATGGAGGGGTCTCAACTAGCTATAGAGCCAAAGCAACAGTTTTGGTTATCGCTTCAATTTCGTTAGGATTTGGAACATATGCATTTACAATGAATACTTCAGCTTATACTGTTACAATCGCAGGAATTTTGATGGGAATTGCATTTCCATCAATCATCATTGCATATCTTGCAATGAAGCATCCGCATTACGCAAAACCAGTTGGTTCCATTGTTGCACTAGCATCAGCTACAGGAATTATTGCATGGGTTGCATTTGGATTAGTAGGACCAGACACATACATGATTCCACAAGAAGTCGCAATAGAGGAACCAAGTGCAGAAGAAGTCGCACCAGCAGGACCAGTATTTACAATTGAAATGCTTGAAGGTTCAGCTGAAGAAGGAAACCCAGATTACGATCCAGATGCAGCAGTTGTCCAACAAGGGTATGTTGTAGAATGGGTTAATGCAGATGCTGCAGCACACACTGCAACTAGTTCTGCAGACTTTGGAGAAACATTTGATACAGGGTTATTAGGTCCAGGAGAATCATTTAC
>JBHITY010000031.1:0-1245 GCA_042138585.1 Candidatus Nitrosopumilus sp. | reverse complement strand
TAGACTAGATACAACTGATTTAGAAATTGGTGAATACGAATACTTCTGTATTGTTCATCCTTGGATGGTTGCAACATTAACCATTGAAGGTGCAAAAGAACCAATCAAAGTAGTAATGCCAGAAGGCGCAGCAATTCCAGAAGATGGTCAAATCTATTATGATCCTGAAGTTATCACAGTATCAGTCGGAGATACTATTCTATGGGATAATGCAGATACTACAGTACACACTGTAACATCAGGTATGCCACCTACAGATGCAACAGGAGTGTTTGATTCTGAGATGATGATGGCAGGAGATAGTTTCGAATTTACATTTACAGAAGCAGGAACTTATGATTATTACTGTACATTCCATCCATGGATGGTAGGAACTGTTATTGTAGAATAGATTTGCAGAAAATCATCTTATCAATTTCAGATAAAAAAATTTTAACAGAACATGCTGAAAATGAAAAGCCAAACGAATCATGTGCCATACTATTTGGTAAAGACGATAGAGTATCCGAGGTATTTTTAACAAAAAATATAGAAGAATCACCCGTAAATTTTACCATTTCAAATGAGCAGTTAATCGAAGGGTACAAGATTGCTGAAGAAAAAAATGTAGATGTGATAGGAATTTTCCATTCACATCCTAATTCTGAAGCATATCCATCAAATACAGATAAGAAATTCATGCAAAGCAATCCAGTTGCATGGGTGATTTACTCTGGTGCAAACAAGGATTTCAAGGCATATTTGCTAGAATCAGAAGTAAGAGAAATTCCAATTGAGGAAAACTAAGCATTCCTAAAGGAAGCCTTTGTGCCATCAGCAATCCCGAGAATAGACTTGTCTGGAGATATTATTTTTCCAATAACATTAACAGGAGATGCAGGAGTTATCTCTCCAGGTTTTCCAATTGGAGTAGGGCCATAAAACAAGCATATTGCCTTTCCTGTTGGCCAATAAGCAACATCGTTTAGTTCTACAGGAGACTTTGCATTTTCTTCAGGTTGATTAATTGGAGATTGTGAAGAATAGATTTCATCACCCCAAACATTAAGATCTACTGTAAAGGGGAGTTTTTCAACAAATTCTTTGACAGTTTTTGGAGAATTAGAGTCATCTAATTCTAAAATTATTTTTGAAGAATCAATATCAACATGAACTGTATGTTTCATAATTTTCTAAAAGATTTTGCATACATAAGAGTGCTTTAGATTTTCTTCAAGTTTACTTCGATTGTACTGCCTACTTGTG
>JBHITY010000030.1:5055-9689 GCA_042138585.1 Candidatus Nitrosopumilus sp. | reverse complement strand
TAGGTGCAGCAGGTCTTGCAGTCATTAGTGAGAACCCAGCTTTACAATCTAAGGTGTTCATCTTCGTAGGTATGGTCGAGTCAATCGCAATCTACGGTATAGTCATGATGTTTATCATCTTAGGACAATAGTCCTAAACAACATATTTTTCAATTTTTAAAATTTTTAGTTATACTTTATTCTGTTAACATCTAGTATTCTAGAACAATATCTGCACTTGAGAACAGTTCCTTCTTTATCAATAACATCCATGATTGATTCTATGTGTTCTGCACTGTTTGTTACACAATCTGGATTTGAGCATCGAAATATCTTGTCAATCTCATTTGGCAGTGAAACTCTTCTCTTTTCTACCAACTTGTAGTCCTTTATCATGTTGATAGTTGCCTTTGGTGCAATAACTGCAATCTTGTTAGTATCATCATCTTTTAGGAACTTGTTTTCTACTTTGATGATATCTTTTTTCTTGAATTTTCCACTGGGGACATTCAAGGCTATGGTAATTAGACTGCCATCCTTGCCGTCAATCCTCAAAGCATTGAGCACCTGAAGACCCTTACCTTCATCAATATGGTCAATTACAGTGCCTTCTTTGATTCGTCGAACCATAAGTTCGGACTGTTCCATCAGAATACTTTGTATACCCACCTGTATATATCATTGAGAGAATGAACGAGTTCTACCAAAAAGACATAATTTCAATTAAGGACTTTAGCAAGGAACAACTCGAAAAAATCTTTGCATCCACTGACAAAATTATGCAATTGGATCCTGCTAATAGAAGAGAAATCTGTAAGGGAAAGACATTGGCATATCTGTTCTATGAGCCAAGCACTAGAACTCGTCTAAGTTTTGAATCTGCGATGGCATCAATTGGAGGAAACTCTTTGGGAATTTCTGATACAAATTCCTCATCAACTCAGAAAGGCGAGAGTCTCGCTGATACTGTTAGAATGATGTCGATTTATTCTGATGTACTAGTTTTACGACATACTCTTGATGGCTCTAGTAGGTTTGCAGCTGAAGTTTCAGACAAACCTGTAATCAATGCTGGTAGTGGAACTGAAGAGCATCCGACGCAAGCAATTCAAGACTTGTTTACAATTAAAAAAGAAAAGAAAAAGATTGACGGACTAAAGATTGGAATCGTTGGTGACCTAAAGTATGGCAGAACAGTTTACTCTTTGTTGTATGGACTTGGAAACTATGATGTTGATGTCCGATTAATTTCTCCTGAATCACTAAGAATTAGATCTGATTCTACTTATGAAATCAAACAGAGATTAGATTACACTGAATCTACAAAAATTGAAGACCACATTGATGAGTTGGATGTTCTTTATGTAACAAGAATTCAAAAAGAGAGATTCCCTGATGAGGAAGAATATCTCAAAGTTAAGGGAAGTTATGTTGTTGGGTTGGACTTGCTAAAACAGATGAAAGAAGATAGTATCATCTTGCATCCTCTTCCAAGAATCGATGAAATCTCAACTGACGTTGACAAAACCGAGAATGCAAAATACTTTGAGCAAGCTGAATATGGAAAGCACACACGTGCTGCACTATTGGGCTTGACACTAAATGAGAACGGATTCTAGAATCCGTATTCCATATATCTAGAGACGTCTCTACAACATTATTGACAGAAACTAAAGTGATTCCAATTTTTCCATTGGACTTGGTATTATTTCCTAGACAAGAACTTCCTTTGAGAATTTTTGAGCCTCGCTACAAGCAGCTAGTTGATGATTGCATGCTAGGTGATGGTCAGTTTGGTGTTTGTTTGATAGATGAAACGAATTCTGTTAGTGGTTGGAACTCTCCTAAGATGGTGGGAACTATTGCAAAAATTACAAAATGTGAAGATGTAGAAATGGACGGATTACAACTCCACATTGAGACATTGGGCAGAAATTCATTTAAAATTAAAAAAATTATTCCCCCTTCAATTCCTCAACCTGAAAACTATGATCCACTTTCAGTTGAAGGCCATCAACAAATCTCTGAAATACATGAAAAAATTGGTACTGAAGCAAAAATGTACATTCAAGCTGAAGTTGAAATGATTCCTGAAATTGACGAGAACATTTCCTTGGAAAAATGGCAAAAACTAGTGGAATTGTGGAAGAAGAAGATAATACACCAAGCATTGCCGCAAGTAGTAGAACCACATTCACTAGACCATGTTTTAGAACAATACTATCTTACTACTGACACTCCAACAATAGATTACATCTATTCACTTTCTGCACTTGGTGCAAAAGATCCTAATGACTTGCAATCAATTTTAGAGGCTACAACAATGGATGATTTACTGAAGAAAGTAGAAGAATTACTCACAGTAAAATAGCCCTAGATAAGATTTGAGATGATGTCTATTACAAAACTTTCAATCTTGGCATTAGCAGTATGCTTGTTATTTCCAGCAAGCAGTGTATATGGTCATGGATTAGGAATTGATACTATATCTTCAGTAGATGTTGCAGGAAAAGAAATCTCAATTTCAGTTGAGATGCCAATGTACTTTGAAAATGAGCAAGAACAAATCACCATTACTGCAACTGACAAAGAAACAGATGAGCCTGCAAAAAATGTCACATTTCTCATTGGAATGTTTCATAGCAATGAGATGATTTTTAGAAATTACTTTTTCACAGAAAATGGCGTTTTGCCAATTACTGTACTGTCACAACAGGGCTATGAAAATTTTGTAATTAACGGAGAACAAGACTCCCTTTTAGGAGCATATCATGGAACTGAATCATCTCCAGTAGAGATTGGTGGTCCTGTCTTTGATTCAGGTGGACTGTACACTTTTGAAATTGAGGTCAGAACCATTGATGAGCCAACTAACATCATAGAAGATTCAGGTGTATATCGTGCTGATTTGACAATTGTTGAGACCACTTCTCACCCTCAAGAGGATGCTGAAGGAAAAAATGTAGAATTTAGAATGAAATCCTATTTTGATAAAATACAAAATTTCCAATATGATCCTGAGGCCAAACAAGTAAGTTTTGAGATGCCTTTTGATTGGAGCGAGGATAGCATGTCTCATGTCCCAGTAATTCATGAAGAAGTACATTTTCCTAAAGATTTTGTTGAATTTTTGAGTCCTAGTTATTCAGGATATGCAAATGGAATTGAATTGTTCAAAGCTTCAGTATCAATTGATGACTACACAGAAGAAGATGAAAGAATAGTTCACTTTGTTTTATTGCAGGATCATATTAGATTCCTTAAAAATGAGATGAAAAAATCTGATGAGCCATTACCTGACAATATTGTTTTCACTTTATCAACTAATGAAAAAATATCTTTTCCATTAGAGGCATTTACAAAGAGCGAGGAGTTCAAAGTAAATCTATCATGGGATCCTATAGACCTTGAACCAGGAGTTGAGACAAACTTTGTATTTACTATTAGGGATGCAAGAACAAATGAACCTTTGAGAAATTCTGATTATACATTTGTAATCATTCAAAACGGAGATGAGATACATCGAGTTTCTGGGGTTGCAACAGTTGGTGGTGAATTTGAAAAATTTACCTTTGCTGAAGACCAAACCGGTCCTACAACAATCAAATTTGAAAACATCCGAAACACTGGACAAGAAACTGAATTTGGAATAATGGTTGCACCTGAATTTGGTACTATTGCATTACTAATATTGATAGTTTCTATAACCTCTGTAATCTTTGTTACAAGAAAAAATTCATTTAGATTGCAACAAGTCTGACTGTATCCATGTTCTTGTTTGTCTGAAAATCTTTTGTCATTGTAGAAACTTTTTCTGCGTCTCCATCAATTACAAAAAGCTCCATACACTTTTCTTTTTCAATTTTGCTGTGAAGATGTGTTGTAATGAGATCCTCAAAATTGTGAGTTATCCCTGAAACAATATGATCAAACTCATCATTGTGTACTACCAAAAGAATTGCATGGATGTTGCCTGACAAATCTGCCTTTTGTTTTTCTTCAGAAACAAATGCTCGGATTCCTGCTCTAATTGCCTCAGACCTACCTGAAAATCCCATACTTGATTGGAGTTTGTCTAATTCTGATAGAATTTCATCATTTAGTGAGATTGAGACTATTGGCATATGCCTAATGTTATTAATTATCTTATAAGTTTAGCAATTAATATTATTAAGATTTTATAGATTTATTAATAAAATTTTGATGAATTATGCGTGAACAAGCAAACTAAACTTGCAATTATTGCTATAGCCATAGTAATTCCATTAAGCTCACTTGTAGTTTATGGAACAAATCCAAATACCGATTCACTGTCTTCTGAAAATTCAAAACTACAAGTAATTTCATCATTTAACCCATTACATGAATTTGTACAAAATGTAGGACAAGACAAAGTTGATGCCATATTACTTGTTCCAATTGGAGTTGAACCTCATGATTGGGAACCAACAATAAAAGATGTACAAAAAATGCAAACATCTGATATGATAATTATCAATGGAATTGGTTTTGAAAACTGGGTTGAAAAACTTGAGGAGAATAACTATCCGGGGATTATAGTTGATACAAGTAATGGAATTTTAGTAAAAGAATCTGAGGAAGATGAACATGCAGATGAACATGCAGATGAACATGGTCATGAATCAGGAGATCCC
>JBHITY010000030.1:0-4955 GCA_042138585.1 Candidatus Nitrosopumilus sp. | reverse complement strand
AGATGAACATGCAGATGAACATGCAGATGAACATGGTCATGAATCAGGAGATCCCCATATTTGGTTAAATCCAGTTTATGCAAAAATTCAAGTTCAAAATATTGCAGATGCATTT
The DNA here is from genome assembly GCA_042138585.1 of Candidatus Nitrosopumilus sp. Classification (GTDB taxonomy): domain Archaea; phylum Thermoproteota; class Nitrososphaeria; order Nitrososphaerales; family Nitrosopumilaceae; genus Nitrosopumilus. Next base: position 4,840 of record JBHITY010000030.1, on the reverse strand, counting down.
TCAAAACATGATTCAGAAAATCAACAATATTATCAATCCAATGCTGAATCATATATTAAAAAATTAGATTTGTTGGATTCTCAAATTCGAAATGATTTGTCTAATTGTAGTTCTGATTTTATTGCATTCCATGATGCTTTTTCCTATTTTGCTGATGAGTATAACTTGCATCAACATACAATCATTTCTTCAACTGATTCACATGGAGAAGCTACTGCAAAAACATTGGAAAACGTAATTTCAACAGCCAAAGAACATGATATCAAAATAATTTTCAGTGAAGAAACAGTTGATACCAGAACTTCTGAAACTATTGCACATGAAATAGGTGGAAAAGTTTTGGTGTTGTCTCCATTAGAAGTTGCATCAGAAGGAACATACATTTCTAAAATGAAACAAAACCTTGAAAATCTACAGGAGGCTTTGTGTTGAAAGCAGTTGAGATTAGTAATCTCTCAGTTCAGTATCCTGATGTAAAAGCCCTTGATGATGTTAGTTTTGTGATCAATCAAGGTGATTTTCTAGGTATAATTGGACCAAATGGTGCTGGAAAATCTACTCTTTTTGATTGCATGCTTGGACTCAACACAAAATACAAGGGTGAAATCAAATTTTTTGGTAAAGATATTAGAAATTCCAAAAACCATCTCAGAGAAATTGGCTATGTTCCTCAAAAACCAATTTTTGAAAAAAATTTTCCTGCGACTGTTAGCGATGTTGTTAGAATGGGATTGAGAAATGAATCTGATGAAAATAAAATTAATGAAATTTTACAACAGTTATGGATACATGAACTACAAAATAGAAGAATTGGTGAATTGTCTGGAGGGCAACTACAAAGAGTCTTTATTGCAAAAGCTTTGGTAAACAATCCTAAAATCTTGATTTTAGATGAACCTGTGACTGGAATTGATCAACAAAGTATAGAATTATTCTATAGCATCTTACGTGAACTAAATTCTAAACAAAAAATTACAATCATTTGGTCTTCTCATGATTTGGATGCAGTAAATCAATTAGCAAATCATGTTGCTTGTTTGAATAGAACCCTGTTTTTCCATGGAGAATCTGAAAAATTCTTTTCTGATGATGAACTTGTGAAACAATATTCTGAGGCATCGATGCAGGAGCATATGCATCATCATTAATCATGTCTTTTGAAATTCTAACCTACAGTTTTATGCACAGAGCATTAATTTCAGGAATTGCCATTGCGATTCTTTGTTCAGTTGTAGGATTGTTCTTAGTTCTTAGACGATATTCTTTGTTTGGTGATGCAATAGCACATTCATCTTTTGGTGGAATTGCATTAGGTCTTTTAGCAGGAGTTTATCCGTTATGGACAGCATATGTTGTGTCAATTGTGAGTGCATTAGTCATTACAAGAATTAAAGATCGATTCAATATCTCTGGTGATGCATCAATTGCAGTACTTTTGTCCTCAGGCATAGCAGTTGGGCTCGTAATTATTGGATTATCTGGTGGATTTACAATTGACATCTTTAGTTTTCTCTTTGGTAGTATTCTACTTGTCAGTGCTGATGATACAGTTTTGGTACTTGCACTTACTGGTGCAATTCTAATTGTGATATTGGTGTTGTATAGACAAATTCTTTATTCAACGTTTAATGAAGAACAAGCTAAAGTTAGTGGAATTCCTGTAGAGAAGATAAATTATCTCATAGTGTTTATGGCAGGATTAACTGTTGTAACATCAATACAACTAGTTGGTGTTTTGTTAATTTCTGCTTTATTTGTAATTCCAAATGTTTCAGCAATAATGTATGGAAAAGGATTCAAACATACTGCAATAATTTCAATAAGCTTTTCAATATTTTCTGTTGTTGTAGGAATTTTAATTTCTTATATATTTGACATTACTCCTGCTGGAACAATTGTTTTAATTTCAATTGGATTACTGGCTGGTACTATGGGAATAAAATCAGCTGGTTTGCTTTCTAAGAATTAATCAAGTCATTTAGTCTTCGTTTGTCTTTAATGCTCCTAACATAAAACAAAGATGTTGCAAGAATTCCCAATGCAATTAGTGGTGATGCAATCTCTGTATATTTTAATTCAAATTCTTCTGATGATTGAACTTGTGATGCTATAACAGGAATTTCTGTCATCTTTATTGTGCCAATTTTACTTGCTTGTTGTTCTACAAACCAGACATTATTGTCTCCATCTGATGTCATGAATTGTACAAAAGATGTTTCTGATGGAACGGGAATCTCAATCAAATTGTTGTTATCAGGATCATATGCACCAATACTATCGATGACGTGTTGTGCAAACCACACATTTCCATATCTATCAAATGTCATACCAAATGGTAGTGCTTCATCATTAGGAACAGTAATTCTCTCAAATGTCTCTAAAACTGGGTTGAATCTAGTAATAGCCGAGCCCGTATGTTCTGCAATCCAAAGATTTCCATCATCATCAAAGAGTAAAGCTTCAGGTGCTTGTAGTGGAGGTTCATTTGAAAATTGAGTAATGTGATTGTCCTTAGGATCAATGTATCCTATATTGCCTGCACCAGTAGTTGTAAACCACACATTACCATCTACATCCAGTTCTAAAGCAAATGGCAAGTTCTCTTTTCCAGGTAAAACAATTTCTTCAAATTCATCATTTTCTGGTATGTATTTTACAATCGTGTCTTTGTTAACTATCGTTACCCAAATGTTTCCATCATAGTCCGCTTTGATGAAAAGGGGTGTATTGTTTGTCACAACATCTAATCCTTTTACAACTCCTTCAGGAATTATTTTAGGAATAGTTTTTGTTGTTATTTCTTTAGTTTGAGGATCCAAGAATCCAATCTGGTTTCTAGGGGTATCTACAAACCAAACCTTTCCCTCTCCATCTTGAGTTAGAAATGTTGTAGTTTCTCCATCAAAATAGTATGATCTAAACTCTTGAGTTACAAGCGAAAATTCCCACAAACGTGGAGCTGATGCATCACTTATCCAAAGTGTGTCTCTCCCATCATACAATGGAAAGAGTGGTTTTGATTCTTCTGGCAATTCGAATTCAATAATCTGTGTTTGAATATCTGTTAGTCTTGGTTTTACAAGTAAATTCAAAAGCTTTGATTCGTTTGCATTCTCAGTTCTCTGTACTTCAACTTCAACTAACCATTCGCCTGAAAATCCAAATGTAACTTCGCCTTGAAATTCTGTTGGTTTATCATCTTCTTGTCTGATTAATTCCATTGGAACTTCTATTGGTGAAATATTCTTTGATGGATTTGATACCTTGACTTTTAGTTGATCTGAATCGTAAAGCGGATTCCCTTCAAAGTCACTAACCTTGACTAGAATTGTATTTGAACCGCTTGAAAATGGTGAAATATCAATGTCAAATTTTGTATTCTCTGTAAATTCTATAGTTTTGAAGCCATAAACAATCTCTTGTGCATCAACTTTTTGGATTTCTCCTGCAGGCAATGTTCCATTAGTAATTAATGCTACAACTCCTAAAAGAATAATTCCTAACACTACATCAACCTTGAGTGATTTTTTTAATTTTTTATAAACAGAAATTTTTCCTGATCCAAGATTATCTTCTGCATTCTTTTGTAATTTGAATTGGAAAAATCCTCCAAATGCAATTATTACTGCTGCAATTGCAATCTTTAACATAATTAATTGACCGTAGATTGATTCAGTGATTAATCCAATATCGCTCTCTAAGAACCACATCAATGTTGGTCCTGTAATTATAACAACTCCTACGGCAATGACAAATGCAATTGAGAATCGTGGAATCATTAATAGACTCATTTTTTCTCGTTGTGTTTCTTTTAGTTGGGAAAATGTTGGAAGTAAAATAAAGACAAAGTAAATTATTCCACCGATCCAAACTCCTGAAACCAAATTGTGAATGTAATCAAGTACTAGTGCTGGTGTCTGACCACTAGCTGCACCGTGACCAATCAAACTTGAAGTTGCAATTAATGCAAGCATTGCTCCTAACAATGGAATTTGATTCCTTTTTGATAGAGACTTGCTTCTATCAAGTCCAAACCATATACCTAGGAGAATTACGGTAATACTCATTCTCATGAGCCATGTTATTCCAAAATCAGTTTGAATTGCATCAAGTGGAGAAACTCCGAGCCTAACACTTTGTACTGCAATCATCAAAATATTTGAAATGAAAATTAATACAAGTCCAATTCCAGTAATTGACATGAATTTTCCATGATGGAAGTTTCCAATATTTTCTAGTTCTTCTCTAATTAGTTGCTTGTTTTGAGTTCCCCAGATCATGAGAGATGCAATAACTGCACCTAAAACAATTGTTTGACCCACTAGTCCTGGAAATCTAGCACCAGCTTCAGGTAAAAACACAAGTTCAGATGGTCGTTCTACATCAAGTAATGAAGGATCAATTACAACATCACCTACTGCAAACAAGAATGCATCTGGAACAAGATGACCGTCTACTTTGGAAAGAACTTTAGTTGATACAGTATAAACTCCATCTTCTAATGGAGGTGTTGTAATGAAAAGTGCTATCTCTCCTTCATAGTAACCAGTATCCTTATTGTCTATCTGATTTCCATTTGTATCAAACACTCTAAGTTCACTAAAGTTAATGTCAACTGGTTCTGAAAAATACACAATTACTTCTGTTGTTCCGGCTGGAGCGTTAGATGTTAGACTTGGAATAGTTTCCTCTGTAAATGGATGAGCAGCTGCAAATGGAATTGAAATAAATGAAATCATTAACAAAATAATTAGGAATTTTTGCATTTACTCTTCAGGGCAACACTGATAATTTAAACAGTTTTTATGAATTCGACCTTTGTACCAATTCACGTAAAGAT
>JBHITY010000029.1:0-9738 GCA_042138585.1 Candidatus Nitrosopumilus sp. | reverse complement strand
TTTTGACTTTACATGAATTTGTTAAACTTTGTGAGTTAGGTCATTTATAGAAAATTTAGAATATGATTTTACATGGACTTGGAAAAAATTCCTGAGAAACTGGGTTTGCCAGATTTTCCTATTGGGTTGGGTGGATGTAGAATTTCTGAGAATTCCTTTGATTCTTGTGGATATGATGTTGTAGTATTTGATGACAAAAATGAACCTAATGAAATTCTGTCAATTGATGATGAAACTATAGTTTTACATCATGGAACATTCTCCGAGACAAATTCAAAAAAACTATTGCAATATGATGGTCTTCAAATAATCCAAGATGATTCGTGGGAACTTCGAATGTTTCTATCAAAAATTAAAGAAAAACGTAATTCCTTGTTTGCAGATTTTGCAAAAAACTCCCTGATAGAATCTATGTTTTGCTGTCAAAAGACAAAAGACTCTGTTGATAATTCTGATGATTTTGCATCGTGTTGGCAAAAGTGCGCTGCATTTTATTTGGCTGATGCAATAACGGCACTAAACAGCAAAAGATTGGGACCAACACACATGCTAGACTCTTTAAGAAAATTCACAAAAAACCCCGTTAACGAACACATCTCTGTTGTAACTGAGACCGTTGGAATTGAACGAGCAACCCCCGTTCTACTTGAGCGAATGGTAAAATCCACTATAGGATTTTCTGATATGGTTGAAAAGAATAACCACTCTCAAATTATTCAACAAACACATGACTATTTTGTAAAAAATTCAATGATTTCAGACTGCTATTTTTACTTGGGATATGTCAATAAGGAAAATTTCATTAAAATCAAAAATACTTTGAACCGAAATCACGATCTTATTCATGTTTTAAAAACCGCATTTGACATTGAGGCTGACTCTAATGTTTTATTGCAGCAGGCTGATGTGATTCAAAATTCTTGTAATACTTTACTTGCCTCAGAATGACAATTCTACACCCTGCACTAACCTTTTAAAATAAGTAAGATTATGATTTGTCATGACAGATCAAGCATGTGGATGCGAAGCTGATAGCGGCGATCCAGAATATGCATGTGATTGTGCAATGCAAGGTCACTGCATCTGTAGTGCAGACTGCAAATGTAATACTGACGTTTGTAAAGAAGCTACTAAAGACATGTAATTGGATTATTCCAATTTTTTCTTTTATTTTTAAAATTAATCTTCTTCTTCCTCAAATCCCCAAGATTTTACTAATTCTTTTTGGAATTTGTCATTTTGTTTTGCATCTAGTGCGAATCCGCAATTCTTGTGTGTTGGAACAACATTCATTCCATCTAGTTTGAACTCTACTTCATAAAGGTGAACTTTAGAGCATTCGCACATGTCTATCGAATCTGTAAATTTTCCTCTATATTTGCTTATTTGATACAAGTTGAATAACGTTTAACTATCTCTTTTTACAATTTTTTTTAGATTTGAATAAACTGCTAATTCTTCCAATTCTCATGACGATACTTTTGGGTACTTTGATGCTTCCATCTGCATTTGCGCAAATCCAATCTGGAGGTGTAGATATGCCGGGAACATGGTATGTAGGAGAAGGGCTCAAACATGGTGATTATTTTTCTTACAATCTATGTCATGTTGACTACAAAGAATGTGCTGAATTTGGAATGGATATGTGGATTAAAGGTGACATTCAATCTGGCAGTGAAACAAAGTGGTTAGCTGAAGTTGTTGTTTATGATGGTAACAAGATTATTGTTGGTGAATTGGAATTGGGAAAGATTGCTCCTGAACCAACTGGTGGAAGTCCAGAACTCGGTGTGTATAGAGGTGCATTCAAATCTTCAATTGCATGGTTATCTGCATTTGCCACTTCTGATGATAGTTCTGGTGGAAAAGGACCAAAAGCATTTTCAGCAACATCTTGGGGAAAGATTGGAAACATTGGTGGAGAACAAGTATTACCTAAAGTAATAGAAACAATTACTATTTCATCTGGAACTTGGGAGACTGTACAAGTTGGATGGCGTACTGGTGGCTCAACAAGTAAAATTTGGATTGTAGATGAATTTCCATTTCCTGTTAAAGCACATACATTTACTCATGTTTCAGAAGGAATCCCTCCCCCTGAATACAAATTTGAATTACTAGATTACAAAGAGAATGTCTCTACAAGTCCTTTCTCTGGAATTGTATCTACTGCTGATAATTTTTCAGCACAAGGATGTGATACTGATTTTGATAGAGACGTCACTATAAAGAAACCAACAAACAACTATGATTATCAAATCCATGTGTTTTATGGTCCTGAAGAACCTGAACAAGGATGTGAGATGCAATGGCTCATAAAATTTATCAGTAAATTTGATGATACTGAATTTTTGAATCAAGTCCAATTTGATTTCCTAGTAGTAGATGATAACTTGACTCCGTTACGTTCTATTGCTCAAGATGAAGGTAGACAATTTCTCTACTCTCCATCTGGTCAATACATTCTTGATATGGTAGTTGAAGAACCTCCAGGTAAGGCAAATTATGTCATCTGGGTTTATGGATTGGCTCCTGAAGGAATTGTACCTTCATCTTCTTCAGATTATCTAAAAATCCCTGTAACTGTTTTTGCTGGTGAAGGAAGTACTCCAATTATAACTCCCCCTGTAGATACAACCCCTAAAATCCCTGAATGGATTAAGAACAATGCAGGTTGGTGGGCAGAAGGTGCAATTGATGATGGTTCCTTTGTCCAAGGAATTCAGTTCTTAATCAAAGAAGGAATCATGCAAATTCCCCCAACAGCACAAGGAGCCAGTTCTTCTAATGAAATTCCATCATGGATTAAACAAAACGCTGCTTGGTGGGCAGAAGGTGCAATTGATGACAACTCCTTTGTCCAAGGAATTCAGTTCTTAATCAAAGAAGGAATCATGAGTATTACTTCTTAATTGCCTACATTCAAATTGTGAATTGCTCAAAAGTTTTTGAAGTAAAATGGTCGGTCTCTTTAAACATCCTAAACGAAAAATTAGAAAATTAATCACACAAGGCAACTATGAGGATGCAATCAAACTAGGAAAAGGTTTGGAATCTGGATATTCTGATGATCACGACTTTATGTTCATCATGGGCAGTGTCTACTTTTTGGTAGATGACCCAAAAAAGGCTCTACCCTATTTTGAAAAAGCATTTCAACTAAATCCTGACGACCTTGAGATGCTCAGACTCAAAACCAATGTTCACTTGGCCTTGGAGCAAAAATCTGAAGCCATTGATTGTTGTGAACATATTCTAAAAATTGATCCAAAAAATGATGAAGCACATGATTTGCTTGATCAACTAGAAAGACTGTAACACTATTTCTTTTTCATTTGATATGCATTTTCCATTAACCAATTACAAAATGCTGTGACTTTGTCATCAAATTCTGTCCAGATATGAACTGAATGAGGCAAAATGTCTATCTTCCAATTCTCTCCAAAGACTCTGACTCCTTCTTTATTCTCATACATGTAAGCATCTTCAGTCTGAACATCTCCCAAGAATTCTAATGCCTTTTGCTTGATTTGCTCTCTGTCAATTGGAAATCTCTTTCTTTCATAGTCTACGATTAAACTCAAATCCCTTTTTCCATACATCTCAAACTCTTCAATTCTTCCTTCCTTTGGAAAATTTACAACTAGTTTGATATTGTATTTTTTGCCTACCTCTTTTCCAATCTCGACAATTCGTGTGTATCCCATTGCAGGATTCTTCTTTAAGAGAAATCTAATCTGTGCCAGGTCTTTTTTCAATGCATCTTGAAGATCTGAAATTAATTCTGAAAATATCATGATATCCTGAAAAGAAATTCCTATTATAATTATTAATAAAAAAAACAGTCCGCCATGCACAAGACCTAGGGGGAGAAAGGTCTTTTTCAAAGCTAGACTGTTTTTTGACTATCTGAAATAGCAGGCTATTGGCCAGATCCCAAATTTTGTTTTTTTGCTTTTTTTGCTTTGGGTTTCATTTTTTCACCGAGCCCTAATACATTGTGAAATAATTAAGGTGTGGGAGAGTTGATTATACTCAGAATTAATGCAACTGATAACTAGCTTATTTATCTGAAAATATTATTGGTAAATAGACTCTCTTACAGGTCTACACGAATGAAGAGAGCTTAAACAAAGATATTTTCTAAAATCATAATTTTTTGTGAAAATCCACTGTTATACTAGGAAATAATTGACAAATCATTAATTTTTTCCCAGATTGGTTTTTTTAGAACTTTGAGTGGCTTAGAGTATGGCAATGCCAACTGATGATTCTATGAGAATTGGCGATGAATCAGAGAGAACAACTGATGTGAATTCTTATCAACGAACTTGCATGGACTTTATCGAAGATATCTCTCATGATTATGAAGCATGGGTTGATTACTACAAGTTGCCTGAAGATGAAGACAAACGAAGAAGGGAAGGAATACGAGCAACCATTACCAAAACAAACACCTGGATTGCTAAAGTAGCAACATCGATTCCTGCAATTGATGTTGTGATGAACGATGGTATTCAAAAGATGGCTGAATCCACTGCTGGAAAGCCATTACAAATTGGGGTCTTTGTAAACAAGACTCCTAGCTATACTGAAGCAAAACCTGGAGTAATTGATGTAAATGTAAAGGCAAGTGGAAGGGAAGGAAGAAAAGTCAAACTAGGATACCACTTTAAGGATGACCGATTTAGAATAGAATCTACCTGCGGGGCATACATGGATGAAACAAATCTGCCGCTAGATGATTTTGATTTTATGGACATTCATCTAAAGATTCATGCAGAAAATGCAAAACAACGAGATGTCATTTCATTTACTGTGACCATCTATGAGATGGAAAATGATGTCGAAATGGAAAAACGAGGACTCAGTACCATAATCCACATTGTCTGATTAGAAATTCTACCTGACAGGTTCTATTTCCATTACTGGCTCTTCCATATAGTCAATGAACTTGCCAGTATTTTCAAGTTTGATTGAATTGATTTCTTTAAGATCATCAAATGAATTCATCTTGAGAAATCCTTGTGATGCAGTATACAATACATCGTCAATGTAGAATGTTCTAGCATTGTTCATTCCATAATATCTCCAGTCACTGTCAGAGTGTGTGATTGTTCCTTTTGACTCAAACCCATCTATCTTGTCTAAATGGAATACGTAAAATCCACTCCATCTGTTATAGTCTGGTGCAAACATCTTGGAGCTTGTAACATCATCAAGACTTTCAACATCAGCACTTATTGGAATGGATAACACATTTCTTGTTTTATCAAAGAAAAATGCCTTGTGATTGTGCAATGATTCAGACTGTGTGGAACTATCACCAATGATATAGTCATCTACAACTTTGGGACTGGTAACATCTGCTACGTTGAAGAGTGCAATTTTTACTCCTAGTTGTTGGACTCTATCATTATCTAGCTCCTTTGTGTCTCTTCCAACTCCAATGACATGCTCTTCATCATATGGATGCAAGTAATTTGAGAATCCTGGAATCTTTAGTTCTCCAAGAATCTTTGGAGTGTCAGTTGATAAATCAATTACAAAGAAAGGGTCGATTTGCTGGAATGTAACCAAATAGAGCCTGTCTCCCATGAATCTTGATGAGAATATGCTCTCATCAGGTGCAATGTTGTCTAATTCTCCAACAATGTTTAGTTGTTCATCTAGGACATAAACTCCATTTGAGCGAACCATTCCCTCATGCTGGATATAGTATTCTGTAGTAGTTGCAACTCTGAATCTGTCTCCAGACTCGTCCATTGAGAATTGATTGAGCAGTCTTCCTGGAACTGTTCCCTTTGCAACATACTCTATCTTGTCTTGATCAATTGAAATTTTGTGAATGATAGTCTTTCTAGTGTCTTCTTGAATTTTAGCGTCATACTCGTTTAGTGCATCTCTTATCTTTTCAAATAACTTTTCTTTCTCTTTTTTATCCATCTCGTTGTACGAGTTTTGCATGAGTTCAGAGATCTTTACCCATTGCTCTGATGCACTAAGAGATGAATCGCTTTGAATTGATTTGATTTCATCTTGAATGTCCCCTGGCAACAGTGGAACTATAACATCATAGAATCTGTCACGTGAAGAGTTTTCATAAAATCCAAATGGCATGTTCTGCTGGTATGTCAAATAGAAGTTGTTCTCAGAGACATAAAATGAGCCAGTATATCCCATCAAGAATGTCTCAGAGTTTATGGTATCTCCAAAAATATCCATTGCAGTTAGTGTGCTAAAGTTTGAAAATTCCTCAACATTATCAAAATAAAATGCATCTGGAGTCATAATTCGAACTGAATCCTCCATTATTACTGGAAGTCTTGGGTATTGGTGGTTGATGTGGTTGTTTGTAACAAAGTATGCATAATCTCCAATCATTCGTGCATCCCTAAAATGCCCATCAATGGAATAGTCCTTGAGTATGGTAGGGTTTTCCTTGTCTGAAACATCTACAATTAATGCGTGAGTGACTGGATTGTATGATGGTCTTGGAATAAAGTCAAATTGTGGGATTATTTCCTCATCACTTTGTCCATTGTAAAATATCACCAGTCTGTCATCATTGAGGAACATGTTCTGAATGTACTGTGACTCTATGTCCAGTGCAATTTTGAGAATCAATTTTGCATCTTCAGCTGGATATGCATCAATAATTGATAGTGTGTTTCTTGATACGATGTAGACGTATTTTGAATCATTTTTGAGATAGTCTGGCTCATCAACATTTTGCACTTGAACATTTGTCGTAGAGTAATCTGTTCCACCTTGAACTTTGGATGCTCCGTCAGATGGCATTGGTTCTGCTGTTGGAACTCCAACAGACTCTGCTGTCTCAAACATCACCATGTCGTCAGTTGCCATTGATCTTATTCTTGGGTCATAGAAACTACTGCCAAACGTTGATGTAGCTTCAAGAATAGAAATCAGTTCTTCTTGTGATGAAATTTTCTTTATGTCATTTGTTCCTTCAAAGAATTTTGAAATTGATTTATCTACATAGATTACTTCTGGTTCAAGTGTTTCAGTTACAACTCTGATTTGTGGTTCTTGATCAAAGGAAATGGCATACATTATTCCTGCCGTAGCAATTACCGAAACGACTACTGCAATTGGAATTATTATTTTTGAACTCATTTTTACCATCTTTTTTCTTTCATCAGTTTTAGTGATTACTATTCCTTGGTAGTTTGGGATAAAAGGATTAGTGAAATTGAGATTTTACCAAACAACTTACATATTCAAGATTTCTATTATCATTCTTAATGTCTGAAAATCCTGATGATGGATTAACTGAAAAAATCAAAATTCTAGCCACAGATGACGAGAAAATAAAGTCATTTGGAGAGCTATTTACGAATGATTCCAGCCGTGAAATCTTACAATTATTGTTTAACGAAGAGATGACTGCAAATCAGATTGCGCAAAAGACTGACATCTCACTTCAACTAGTAAAGTATCATCTCAACAAATTACAAGACTTGGGAGTTGTTAAAATTTCTAAAGTTGAAAAGAATTCAAAATCCCAAGACATGAAAGTTTACTCTGCAACAAAATTCAGTATTGTAATTGTACCGCCAAAACTATCTGAAAAAACTAAAGAGAGCAAACTCTTGGTCCGCTCCTTTAGACATATCTACAAAGTTGCAGGACTTGCAATTGCTACAGGGGTTTCAGGACTGTTTTCACTATCTCAATTCCAAAACAAACCTGTTCCAGTACAAAGTACAAGACAATTTGCGGCAATTGAAGAATCACCTACACGTATGGAATCCTTTGATGAATCTGCTGAATCTATGATGGCATCTGCTCCTGTAGCAGAATCTGAATCTCAAGATCTATCCGCAGGTATGGAAATTACCGAAAAAGCAATTGATTCTGGTGTTTCTGGAATTGACTTGTCTATACCTTTTGTAATAATCACAATAATCTTGGGCGGACTAACATTGTACTATTTAATAAAATCAAGAAAAGGAAACTAATCTAATGTTACTTCAATTGTAACTCTTTTTTCTTTTGCTCTTTCTTCACCTGGATACTTTAACTCTGAAATTTTTTTACTCAACTCTTCATCTTCAACTAGTTTTGCCTGTCCTATGAAAATAGTATCGTTATACTGAATTTTTACAGTAGGGTTTGCAATTGCATTTTGGAACCAATCTCCATCAGGTCTGTGTCTTGAAAAATAGATTTTTCCATTGTGGTTTACTGCCCTGAGCATAACTCCGTGCTCTCTACCTGTCTTTCTACCCTTTGTAACCAATATTGGTCGAAACAAATCTTCTGTAATCTTCATGCGTAACTTGTTTCTGTCAAGTAATTTAACCCCATTGATAGAAATTTCTGATATCGAGTCTGATAAGCAAATCTCAACATTTCAAGACATGTCAGTAAAACTTGAAGGCATGCCATCAAACGTGACTACCGCAGACACCTTTACTGGAAAAAAAGTCATAGACCGAGAGGGAATAGATTATGGTAAAGTAAAACACATTCACATCAATCAAGACACACTTACCGTATCAGGCGTTACAATCCATCAGGGATTTAACAAAGATTATTTTCTCTCCGATGATTACATTGACAAATTCACTGAAGAGACGTTGCTTCTCAGCAGACCTCCAGTAAGAACAGGGGTTCCAGTAGTGGATATAGATCATCACAAAATTGGCAAAGTAAAGAGATTGCACAGACATCCTGATACCAATGAGCTTGAATCAATCGAAGTATCAGATGGATTGATGCACTCCAAGATTCTATCCAAATCAGAAATTTGGGGAATTGGAGAAAAAGTCATTTTAGGAATGACCAAAGAAGAATTCAAAAATCTTGAATGATTCTTTTTTAATTTCTTTTTTCAAAAATACACTTATTCTGTTTTCTTGGCACAGTTCTCACAAATAGGAATTCCTTCCTTTACTGTAACCTCTACATTTGATGAGTGGCATTTCTGACATAATCCTTTCATGAAAAAACTCTAAAATTACTCCTTAAATTTTTTTATGGATTGGAATTGGATCCTTAGCAATTTATAATTCCAAATTGCGATCAAAGTATGTACTCTGTGGAAACAAAATCACTGACAAAATCATTTGGCGATGTAACTGCAGTAGATGATGTTTCCTTTAGTGTTGAAAAAGGAGAGATCTTTGGATTTCTTGGACCCAATGGTGCAGGAAAAAGTACGACAATTATGATTCTGACCACTTTACTCAAACCAACATCGGGTCAAGCTTTGATTGCTGGAAATAATGTAATGACTAATCCAAAAAAGGTTCGCGAAAATATTGGTTATGTACAACAGGAGACTACTGTTGATGAATATCTTACAGGACGTGAGAATCTTTTGTTACAAGCAAAACTCAATCATATTCCAAAAGATGAGATTGATTCTAGAATTGACGAAGTTTTAGAATTGATTGAACTATCTGACAAACAAAACGAGTCTGTTGTCACTTATTCAGGTGGAATGAGAAAGAGATTGGACATTGCAGGTGGATTACTCCACAGACCAAAAGTTTTGTTTCTTGATGAGCCCACAGTAGGACTAGATATCCAGACTAGACGAAAGATTTGGGAGTATATCAAAAAGATTCATGACGAGTTTGAGATGACAATATTTCTTACAACCCACTACATGGAAGAGGCTGATCAACTCTGTGATAGAATTGGAATTATTGATGGCGGTAAAATCCAGGTAATTGATTCTCCTGAAAACATGAAAAATGCTATGGG
>JBHITY010000028.1:2118-9899 GCA_042138585.1 Candidatus Nitrosopumilus sp. | reverse complement strand
CAAACCAATTTTTGCAGACATGTATGCAAGTGGATATCCAGTTGCCTTGCTTGCAAGAGCTGATGAACGTGAAAGGCGAGGATTGATTTCAATTGCAACATATCTGTCAGAATCAGAATCTAATGCATATTGAATATTACATTCGCCAACAATACCAACATGTTTTGTGGCACGTAATGCTGCTGAACGTAACATATGATATTCATGGTTATCAATTGTTTGAGAGGGTGCAACAACGATATTATCGCCAGTGTGGACTTTCATAGAGAGAACATTTTCCATGTTACATACAATTACATTATTGCCATCATAGTCTTGCATTACCTCATATTCAATTTGTTTCCAATGACCAATGTATTCTTCAATTAGAACTTGACCTACAAGACTAGCCTTTAGACCACGTTCAACAATTTCATGTAATTCAATCTCATTGTGGGCAATACCACCACCACGGCCACCAAGAGTATACGCAACTCGTATGATTACAGGATATGCTAGTTCTTCAGCTACCTTCTTTGCATCATCAAAATTCGTCACAGTCTTACTTTTGAGCACAGGAACTCCGGCTTCCTTCATCTGATCCTTGAAAAGCTGTCTATCTTCGGTGTTTTTGATGCCCTGAACCTGAGTTCCAAGTACGTTAACCCCATACTTTTGTAGAACACCAGCATCCTCAAGTTTAACACCACAATTCAGAGCAGTCTGCCCACCATATGCCAACATGATTCCATCTGGTCTTTCTTTTTCTATGATAGATTCAACATACTTTGGCGTCACAGGTAAAAGATAGACTTGGTCAGCAAATCGGGTATCTGTTTGGATTGTTGCAATGTTTGGATTAATTAGAACACTTTTGATTCCATCTTCATGGATTGCTTTTAGACATTGACTTCCAGAATAATCAAATTCTCCTGCCTCACCAATTTTAATTGCTCCACTTCCAAGTACAAGAATTTTCTTTAAGGATTCATTTTTTGGCAATTTTTATTTCTCCATTAATTTTTTAAGTTCTTCAAAGACGTATTTGCAATCAAAAGGTCCAGGTGCAGCTTCTGGATGGAATTGCACTGCGATACAATTTTGTGTTTTGTGTTTTATTCCTTCAACTGTTTTATCATCTGCATTTGTAAACCATAATTTAAAATCAGATTTTTCTAAAGATTCAGGTTTTATTCCATAACCATGATTTTGACTTGTGACATAAACTTGATTTGTTTCCAGATTGATACAAGGTTTGTTTTGTCCACGATGTCCATATTTTAGTTTGTAAGTTTCAGTATTTCCAGCAAGTCCAATTATTTGCGCACCCAAACAAATTCCTAGTGTAGGGACATTGTTTTCAATTAGTTTTTTTGCAGTATCAACAGTTGCAGGACAGTTTTGCGGATCACCAGGCCCACTACTTAACACTACACCCTTTGGATTATGAGACATTATTTTTTCATAAGGAGTATCCCATGGAACAACTATTGCCTTGTAGCCTAATTCTCGCACATTTCTAACGATTGCATTTTTTGCACCAGTATCAATTACAACAACAGACTCAGAGTCATTTCCGTAGATTTTTTCTTCTTTTGTTGAGACTGAATCCATAAATTTCTCAGAATTGTAATCGGTTGCATCAGCCAATTCTTTTTTGACTTTTTCAACATCAATTGGTTCATCTGAAACTGCAAGAGCAGCCATCATAACACCACCACTTCGAAGTTTCTTAGTTACGGCTCTAGTATCAATTCCAGATATTCCAGGCACCTTTTCGTTATACATCCACTCATCTAGAGTCATTTTGAGATTCCAATGACTGGCAGTTAGAGAGAGTTCATGGATAACTAGTCCCCTAATTTGCATGACATCAGATTCAAAGAATTTTGAAATTCCATCTTCATCTTTAACTTCTGGATCGGGTACACCATAATTTCCTACAAGAGGGTATGTCAAAGTGAGAATTTGTCCATTGTAAGATGGATCAGTTAGAGCCTCTGTATAACCAACCATACCAGTATTAAAGACAATTTCACCAAAAACAGTCGTCGAATAACCAAAACCTTGACCATCAAAAACGGTCCCATCATCAAAGATCAGTTTTGCATGTTTGTTTGCGTGGATTGATTTCTTTGTGGTTATTGTGACCCTCAACAAATCCATGGTAATACGAATTTAAGTTTTGTGTGAATTAAAGAAAATAATTTTTGATCGCAAAAATTTTGATTATAATGCTTGGAACTCTTCGCTCCATTTGTGATAAGCGCGAATCATTTCAGTTGAAACACTTGGTTTTCTTCTTGCCATAATATCTTTGAAATCAGAAGATGTGAGTTCTCTTGGTTGAATTGGTTCCTCACCTTCTACAGGTTCATGGTAATCCGGAGAATTGAATATTTCATGGACCGTTTTAATCTGAGCTGCTTGACATACATCTTTGATATCACTGGCACTGTATCCATCAAATAATTTTGCTAATTCTACAGGATTGACTCGATAGTCTTTGTTTAGTTTAGCAGTGTATTGTTCAAATAGATTTTCTCTTGCTGCTTGTGTGGGTAGAGATACATAGATTCTCTTCTGGAATCTTCTAAGGAAGGGCCAATCAAGACTCCATGGTTTGTTTGTGGCACCTATTACATACATCATCAAATCTTTTCCTTTACCGTTAACACCATCCATTTCAGTTAGGAATTGGTTCTTTGTTCTAACTTCTCCACCGACTTCGCTATTTCTAGAACCTAAAAGCGAATCAACTTCATCTACAAACAAAATAACTGGTTTGCCTTCTTTTTCAGCATAATTTCTTGCCATATTGAATAATTTTGAAACATTTTTTTCTGCTTCGCCTAACCATTTGCTCATCATAGAAGATGCGTCTACGTTGATAAAGTAACCATCCATTTCATTTGCAGTTGCAGCTGCCAACATTGTTTTTCCAGTTCCAGGTGGACCATAAAGTAACATTCCTTTTGGCCATCCAAGTGGGAATAAATCAGGTCTTTTAGTTGGATATACAATTGATTCACGTAATGCATTTTTAGCATCATCTAAACCAATGACTTGGTCCCAAGTTACATCTGGTTTTTCTTTCATAATAAGGTCTTCAAAATCATTTTCTGCTTCTTGTCTTTGAACAGATTTCTTTTGTTCTTCTTCAGAAGCTTTAGGATCAACTGCAGGCTCTACTCCATGTGCCTGTTGTAATGCATTTATTCTTCCATGATAGGAATTACATCTTTCTTTGTAAATAGGATTTAATTTGCTGTTTGGGTATAATTGCAATAGTTTTACCAAGGCATCAATTGCTTGCTGATAGTAAGTTATTGCTTGGCCACGTGCACCTTGAGAATCAAATTTGATTGCTTCAGAAGCATATTTGCTAGCAGTGTTTTCTAGTTCTTGGGGGGCCAAACTCATTTCAAATTACCTACGCAGTATTCCCTTGAGAATTTTGTTGGTATTCTACAGTGTTAATCTCTGTAGCAAAATTGGTTAAATTAATTGCACTTGTTTCATGCTCATTATACTCAGGTCCGTTATCATATTTCTTCTTAAAATCAGATTTTTCAGAGATATCCACATGAATTCCTTTTACTTTGCTGATAGAGTCCTCAGCAGACATTATTAATTCAGAAATTTCATCATCCAAGTCCTCAATTGAGCCTGCTGCATCAGAGATTACAGATGCAAAATACTTGAGAATTGAGCGCATCTCTTTCTTGTCAGCATATTTGACTAGCATGAAATCTGCAATTCCAACAATTTTATTCAAATCTTGTAGTTCTTCTAAAGTTAATTTTTCGATATTTTTGTCATCAGAAGATTTTGCCTCAGAGATTTTTTTATCGATTTTAGATGATAGTGACTTTATTCTCTCTAGGTCCTTTGAAAAATCTCGTTTAGAGTTTAGTACATTCAAGTATTGCATAATTTAAAAAAATCAACATTAGGGTACTGCTTACTTATTTTAGAGTCCACCATCAATTTTACTTCATCTAATAGAGTTGAGGATTCAGTGTTCGATTGGCTAAAATCAAAGCTAGCATGAGTAAGTGCTGCTGAATCAAGTACAATACTACCCAAATGAACAGACAATTCAGAGAGTTTTTGACTGCAATCAGGTACTAAATCATAGAGTTTTGCACTAATTGTTCTAATCAATGGAATGGAAGAAGGCAAAACTTGAGGAATTGAGTGGATGTTTGTTATGCTTTTTGTTTTTCTTTTTGTAAGAGTTAGAATCTCAACAGAAACGGCCATAGTTCGTTCAAGTTCAAGTGCATGAAGATGAGTTTTGTCTGATTCATCAAAGTCAGAAATAAGGTACTTGTTTGATTGTTTCAAAGCATCTCTTTTTTGTGATAAGATATCTACAATTGTATCAAGTAAAGAAGCAGAGTATTCCAGTCTAGGAGTCAAGGTGACTGAATGTGCAATATTCTCATTTTCTATTTCTAAACATTTAACCGACATGTTTGATTTTTACTAGATTTTGTATTTGAGGACGATGTCACAATTAATTTAGTAACCACAGTTACACCCATCTGCAGATACAATTTTGATTTTTTTTGAGTATTTGTGTAAAGGAATTTAGCTTTCAATTTTACCTAATAACAAATCAATCATAATCATGGTCAATGAGCACGCATTAACAGTTAGCCTTGAAGAATTCGGTTTGAGTAAATACGAAGCACAGGCATATGTGGCATTAATTGCAAAAGGAACAATTTCAGCAGGAGAATTGGCATATTATTCAGAAATTCCAAGAACCAAGATTTACCCAACATTACTAAAACTTGAAAATAAGAAACTTGCAATAATTTCAAAAAGTAAGCCAATAATGTGTACTGCTATTGCACCAGAAGATGCATTTGATGGAATAATTCATGAACAAATCAACAAGGTAAATGCAATGAACACTTTGGTTTCAAACCTCAAAAAAGCAAGTGAAGAAAGTAGAAAATCAAGAGGTTCTGAAGAAAAAAGATATTTCCACATCAGTGCAAACAACGTACTATCACAGCTTCAAACCATGATTGAAGGAAGTAAATCATCAATGAAGATTATGGTTGATCAGTGGGGTTTAGGATTACTAGAAGAATGTAAAGAACAACTAGTCTCAGTTTTACGTAGAAATCTAGATGTCAAAGTTCTAGTTTCACCAACACAGATTTGTTCTGAATCATATAGAGCAATTCCAGACGGAGTGGAGATTAGAGCTTCCGACATTACACAGAACTGTTTCATATTTGATGAGACAGAATTGTTAATGGTAAATAATGAAAATGGAAAAGGAGCCATATTTTCATCAACTGATATTTTAGGAGGTAATCAAGAGAAAGTATTCTCAAATATTTGGAAAAGTGCAATAAAGACTAAAGCTCTTGCAGATATGACAAAAACAGAAGCCCAAGAGATTTACAAAATCATCAAGACAATTAATGAAACAGGTCTCACACATATACTAAATTCTACAATGTTCTCAAAAAAGCCAGAATTTGATTTGTTCAAATTACTAGAGAAAAATGGAGTGGTCTTAAAATCAAAATCATTAGATGATGTAATTGAGATAATGGATGCAATCTTACAAATTACATGTTCAGGACATGTTAATTTTGAGGCAAATACAAAAAATATCACTGTTGAATCAAAACTAAACAGCGGTCATTCTCTTCCATGGGTTTCAATTTTAGATGGATGCCTCCAAAAACAAGGATACAAAACCAGAACAGTGTTCCAAAATAACTCTAGTAAGGGTGAAAAAGTCCACATCAAAATAAGTAAAAACTAAAATCAGACAAAAGTGACGCAACAATCGTCGTGTCTGAAGAAAAACTCAAAGAATTAGGAATAGAATTACCAGAAGCCCCAGTACCTGCTGGAAATTATATCCCAGCAGTAAAAACAGGAAACCTACTTTTCATATCTGGACAGATTCCACTAGAAAATGGCAAAGTGGCATATACTGGAAAAGTTTCTGATGACAATTTAGAGACTGCTCAAAAATCAGCTAAAAGTTGTGCAATCAATATACTATCTCAAATCAAAAGAGAAGCTGGAAGTTTGGATAAAGTAACAAAAATTGTTAGATTGTCGGGATTCGTAAATTCAGTTCCAGAATTCACCCAGCATCCAAAAGTAATCAATGCCGCATCAGACTTGATGTTTGAGGTTTTTGGTGAGAAAGGAAAACATGCAAGAATTGCTTTAGGGGCAGGGAGTTTACCACTGGATTCAATGACAGAGATTGATGCAATAGTGGAGATCTCTGAATAGATTTAAAATCAAATTAAAACTATTAAATGAGTAAAGTGTGAATTGGAAAAAATGAATGTCAACCAAAATATTTTGATTTTTTCAAGTTTGTTGTTCGGGATAATGTTTTTCTCACAAAGTATTGGGATTGGGTATGCTCAAGAATGGGAAGGGGGTAATGAATCACATCTACAACTGAATCAAATTCCTGATTGGGTAAAACAAGTAGTTGTCTGGTGGTCAGAAGATACAATCAGTGATCATGAATTTGCAACAGGGTTAGGATTTTTAATTAAAGAAAATGTTATTGAGGTAGATACGAGAATAGTTCTGGGAACTACAAGCCAAGAAATTCTAGATACTAAAGATATTGAGATTAATGTTGATGAGAATATCATAATTCCTGATTGGATTAGAAACAGTGCAAAATGGTACACATCAAATCAAATTTCTGAGAAAGATTTTCTTAGTGGAATTGAATATCTAATTAATGAAGATGTGATTTCATTTGGAGAGAAATCAGAATTCGATTATGAAAAAATTCAAAGAAAAATCATCCCAAATGCTTCTCCAATATATCTAGAGAATAACCAAAATGTAGAATTTTCCGTAGATATAATTGAAAAAATTATTGATGATGAAAAAATCAAAATGTTTGGATATAACAATCAAAGTCCAGGACCAATGTTAGTAGTAAATCAAGGAGATACAGTTACCATTAACTTGAAAAATAATCTAGATATTCCAACTACAACACATTGGCACGGTTTGAGATTAGATTACAAGAGTGATGGAGTACCACATCTGACACAAGAGCCTATTCAACCAGGTGAAACATTCCAGTATACTCTAAAATTCCCGGATACTGGTATCTTTGTCTACCATCCACATGTGAGAACTGAAATGCAAGTTGACATGGGTTTGTATGGAAATATTCTAGTTCAAGAGAGAGATACGAATTACCAAAATTTCCAAATCCCATTGATTTTAGATGACGTTGAAATTAATGAAGATAATGTAATAGCATATGATGAAGATTTTGTCAGCCATGTTCTAATGGGCAGATTTGGAAATACTATGCTAATTAACGGAGAATCTAATTATGTTTTAGAAGTTCCACAAAATGAAATTCTAAAATTTTATCTTACGAACACAGCAAATACTAGGACGTTTAATTTTGAGATAGAAGATCAGAATTTCAAACTAGTTACCTCTGATGTAAGCGAGTATGAAAGGAGTAGTTTTGTCGATTCAGTAACAATATCTCCCTTTGAAAGAAGAGCAGTTGAAGTAATGTTTGAACATACTGGAATATATGATATGATGCATGTAACACCAGATAAAAAATATACTATTGGAAAAATAATTGTTCAAAAATCTATGGAACAGGTGGATAAGGAGTTCTTTGAAATCTCTGAAAATCAAAAGATAATAGATGAGATTTCAGAATTTAAAAAATATTTTTCAATTGAGCCAGAACTAGAATTAGAATTTGATTTAGAAAGCACATTAGACTTGTCTATGCATTCGATGGAACATGA
>JBHITY010000028.1:0-2018 GCA_042138585.1 Candidatus Nitrosopumilus sp. | reverse complement strand
CAGTATGATGGAACATGACAGTATGATGGAACATGACAGTATGATGGAACATGACAGTATGATGGAACATGACTATCAAATGATAGATGATTCGATGGATCATGCTAGTATAATATCACAAGGAATGTCAACGATTCATGACGATAATTCAATGCATCATCATATTTCAGAAGAGGGCATTGAATGGGAAGATGAAATGCCCAAAATGAATAAGATGTCTACTGAACAAAATACAAAATGGGTTTTACGTGACAAAAACACAGGAAAGGAAGGGTTTGACATTGATTTTGAAGCAAATGTGGGAGATGTCAAAAAAATCAGATTGATCAATAGTGAAGATTCAATTCATCCAATGCAGCATCCTTTCCATTTGCACGGTCAAAGATTTATTGTTCTATCAGAAAATGGCCAGATGAATTCTAATTTGTCATGGCAAGACAGCGTTTTAGTGCCTAAAGGAAGAACAATCGACATCTTGGTAGAATTCTCTAATCCAGGAGAATGGTTAATGCATTGCCACATTTTAGAACATCATGAATCAGAAATGACGGCAAAAATAAGCGTCAAATCTTAGAAAATAAATCAATTCAAGTTTTTCTAGGTAGTTCTTATATGAAACAAGAATGGAAAAAATCTAAGGACTTCATATGACATTGAAAAATTATATTTTCAAACAATTGTGGCTTCAAGTTGTTATAGCTTTACTTGTTGGATTAGGAGTAGGCTTAGTTTTAGGAGATGATGTGGGTGTCGGTTTAGATGACAACACTTTAGATTCTCTTTCATCGTATCTGAAAATTCCAGCTAACATATTTCTGAGTGTGATTTTGATGATCATAGTTCCATTAATTTTTGCATCAATTATTGTTGCAATTACTAATTTAGGTACAAAGGAAAAAATGAAAACTCTAGGACTGGGAATTGGAGTTTATTTTGTAATTACTACAACAATTGCAATTCTAATTGCAATAACTCTTGCATCAATCATTGCTCCAGGAAGTATTCTAGACCTTACTGCACTTCAAGAAACACATGACTTGTCTGAAGAGGATTTGAAAGTTACAGATGGTTTCTCAGTAGATGATATTCCAGATATAGCATCAAACATTATTCCAAGAAATCCAATAGTTTCTTATCTTGAAGGACAGATGTTAAGCATTTTGATAATGGCAATGATAGTCGGCTTGGCAATGGCTGCACTTCCAAAAGAGTCAGTCAAACCATTGCTGGATTTACTTGAATCTGTTCAAAAAATTACATTATACATTCTCATCATGGCAATGAAGATTGTGCCGTTTGCAGTTTTTGGTTTGATTGTAGGCATGGTTGCCAAAGTAGGAGTAGAAACAATGGCAGGACTTGGAGTATACATGGCAACTGTAATCATAGGATTAGGAGCAATGTTGTTGGTATACACAATGATCATAAAGTTTGTAGCTAAAAGACCAATCTCATCCACATTTTCAAAATTCCGTAATCCTCAGACCTTGGCTTTCTCAACTGCAAGTTCAATGGCAACAATGCCAGTGACATTAAAGACTGCAGAAGAGGAACTTAAACTAGACACACGCGTCTCAAAATTTGTAATTCCACTTGGAACTACAGTGAATATGGATGGTACTGCAATGTATCAAGTAATAGCAGTATTCTTTTTGGCACAACTATTTGCAATAGAGTTGAGCATATTCTCCATACTTGTAATTATCATCACTTCACTCTTAGCATCAATTGGAACTCCTGCAGTTCCAGGGGCTGGAACAATTGTCTTAACAACAATACTCATAACAGTAGGAATTCCGCCAGTTGGAATCTTGTTACTACTTTCAGTAGATAGAATTTTGGATATGATTAGAACGATGGTTAATGTTACAGGAGATCTCACTGCATCTTGCGCATTTAGTGAAATAACGCGAGAAAAGAATTGAAGTATTCTCAATAAAGATTGAGTTTTTTAATTATTTTACTTTTTTATTTAATTCTGTGATGAATTTTTTTATTTTTGGTTTTGGAATGACAGC
>JBHITY010000027.1:6041-10015 GCA_042138585.1 Candidatus Nitrosopumilus sp. | reverse complement strand
TAGTACTGACCTTGAGAGACAAGTTTTTTGCGGATGGAACATATTGGTTAAATATTAATGATTCAAGCTATCCATTTTTAGCTGTTGTTGAACATACGAATATGGTCGATGGCGAGTACTACGGAGGGGAGAACCTCTTGTATGTTGGCAATTATTTAGACAGTAGCCATGACTTTTTTAAAATGGATGCTGATCAACTGGCCGACAAACTATTACCATATTTGGCAAGAATACATAAAGGGTTAAAGAAAAAAGACATTCTAGATTCTACACCAAAAAAATCTAAAGTAAAGAAAACCACAAAGAAAACAGAAGCAAAACCTGCAAAGAAAACCACAAAGAAAGAAGAAAAGCCTGCCAAAGAGAAGAAATTAACCAAAAAAGAACTTGAAGAGGCAAAAAGAGAAGCCGAAAAAACACTTGAGGAAGAATTAGAAGAACAATTATCTGAAGAGGAAATTGAAAATTTCCAAATTGAAAAAGTTGACATGGAAAGACTCACAAACAAAGTTTGTGATATTTTAGCTGAACGTGAATCTGAAGGAATGTTCCAAAGCGAATTGTGGAAGAAACTAAAACTAACAAGTCGTGATGGTTCTCGTTTAGCATTAAAACTTGAAAGAATTGGTTTCATTACTAGAGAAAAAATTCTTGAAAAGAACCGTTGGACTTACAAATTAATTTTAAAGAAGACTCCAATTAGTACACAATCTATCGAAAATTCACCATGTTTGGTCTGTCCTGTTGAACAAAAGTGCTCACTTGAAGGTGAAATCAGTCCTAGAAACTGTCAATTCATTGAAGACTGGGTAATTGCTGAGATGAAAAAACCTGCGAAGTCCAAATGAAATTATTAGATGCACGCAAAGATCACTATCGAAAATTAGCGCATGAACAAGGTTATCGAAGTAGAGCTGCATACAAACTCAAAGAACTAAATCAATCATATCGAATTATTGGTCCTGGTTTTTACGTTCTAGATCTGGGTTGTGCTCCTGGTGGTTGGACTCAGATGGCTGTCAAACTGGCAGGAAACCAAGGAAAAGTTATGGGAATTGATTTGTCTTATGTAGAAGAAATTCCAGGCGCTCATCTCTTGAGAGGTGATATTGAAGATGAAAATGTAGTTGATGAGGTAATGGACTATTTTGAGCGTAAAGTTAATGCTGTTATTTGTGATCTTTCTCCCAAAGTCAGTGGAAATTGGTCTGTTGACCATGCAAAACAAATCTCTCTAAATTATGATTGTACTAAAATCATGGATAAAGTATTGGCACACAAAGGCAATGCTGTATTCAAGGTATTTGATGGTGAATATTCTATGGAGTTTAGAGATTATATCAAGAAAAAATTTGCACGAATAAATCTCACTAAACCTAAAGCTAGTCGAAAACAAAGTAGTGAATTATACTATGTCTGTTTAGGATTTATTGGATAGCCTGAAAAATTTTTGTTATTTCGTTGATGTTTGCATTAGTTCGAAATCCTGTTGGATTTAATGAAGTTACACTGGCAACAAAATTATTTTTTTTCAAGTTTTCTATAATGTCTTCTAATTTTGGTGGTGATGATTTCATTTTTTTTGCTATTTCATCTAATGTGTAATATGTTCCTGGCATTTCTGCTTCTAGTAGGCATTTGTTTAATGTTTTTTCACAAATTTTATCCACTTTTAAATTTGGAATTTGATTTAGCATATTCTCAATGAATTTTTTATCAAAAATTTTTCCAATCCATAATGGACCTGCAATATCAATTTTAGATTGACATAATTTACATTCTTGTTTTTGTTCTAATGAAATTTCTCGATGTCCACAATTTTTACAATGTAAAATGTATCCAATGTTTTCTTCCTGATCAGGTCTGTTTCTAACTATTACATATGTTCTATAGTAATGCATATCACTTTCAACAAACATTGGTTCGACCTCTACTCCTAATCTTGCTGCTACTATTCTTAGACAGCCTAGCACCAATCTGATTGCAATTTCATTTCCATATTCTGTTCTTACTGGAACTCCACCGTATTTTCTCTTACAGGCACTCTGAAAGAGACCATTTAGTACCTGTAAATCTGTGGCAGCAACCGACAATATTCCTCCGTGCATGGTTGCCCTAATTCCACAGTCAAAAAACGCTGCAGGCGACCCAAAGGGGTCTATATCTACAATTGACCCTCGCTCCCCTTTTTTTGAAAAATTACTAAAAAACCTGCATACTTCTTTTTCAAAAAATTCTACATTTTTGATTTCATTAAGTTTAGCTGAATATTCAGCCATCTTTAATGCAGTTGGATTGAGATCATTGATTATCAAATTATCAATTTCAAGTTCATTTGCAACTCTTAACCCTCTTGCGCCAATTCCTGATAATCCTTCTAAGAAAATTTTTGGACCTTGAAAGTTTTCTAAAAATGCTGAATATGCAATTATTGAAAAATCTCTATTCAGTCTTGCTTTTGGATTGAAAAATGCTGGTTCTTTTGGAGGAACTTCTTCTGTAATTGATCCTTTTGGAACTAACAATTTTGTTTTTCCTTCAACAATTTCCTGCAAAGTTTCATTTGGTATTTCCAATGGCTCTTCCATTTTTACAAAGTCTATAATGGTTTAATACTTGTGTTTTAAGACAAAATTCGTGCAAATTTGTGGAATTGATGATGCTGGACGCGGTTCCATGCTTGGGCCATTAGTGATTTCTGGAATTTCAATTGATAAAAAAAATTTGAAAAAACTTTCTTCATTAGGAGTAAAGGATTCAAAAAAACTCTCTCCAAAAAACAGAGAATTACTTTACAAAAAAATTATTGAACTAGTTGATGACTATTACATTACAAAAATTCCACCAAGATCTATTGATGCCAGTGTAAAGAAACATGGTTTGAATGAATTAGAGGCAAAATATATGGCAAAAGTTGTCTCAAAATTAGATCCTGATACATCCTATGTTGATTCTTGTGATGTAAATCCTAAAAGATTTGGAAAAGAGATTTCAAAATTATCTGATAATCATAAAATCAAATCCTATCATCATGCAGATAGTAGATTTGTGATAGTATCTGCAGCCTCAATTCTTGCCAAAGTTACACGTGATAGAGCAATTGAAAAACTCCGGAAAAACCATGACCTGGGTAGTGGTTACCCCTCTGACTCTAAAACGGTAAAATTTGTGACTAGATACTACAAAACCAATAACTCTCTGCCCACATTTGTGCGAAAGAGTTGGAAACCTGTCCAAAAAATCCTGAATGACTAACACTTGAATTTTGCAATAACTATTGCATGATCTTTGTCGTATGGATGCAAATCTATTGTCTGTAATATCTCAAATTTTGAATGTAGTTTTTGTGTCTCTTCTTCTACAATCTTTTTTGGTGATTTTGTTACATCAATACTTCTTGTTTTGATTACCAAAAAGAAATATCCATCTTTTTTTAGAAACATTTCACAATTATCTATAGCAATTTGAGTCTGATCAGGTTGTGCAATATCCACATAGACTATGTCTACTTTTCCAAACACTGAAAAATATTCTTTAGGTTTTCGTGCATCTTGAAGAATTGGCATAATGTTCTTTCTATATGCTGCAACTCTATCTAGAAAATCTCTTGCAACTCTACTTGCATGTTCTACCGCAAATACAATCCCACTTGGACCTACAATATCTGAAATGTGACTTACAGTTGTTCCAGTAGATGCTCCGAGATACAACACTTTGGTTTTATTTTCAAAAGGGAAATATTCTAATTCATTCATAATTGCAGCTGCTAATTTACTTCTAAAAGGATCCCATAACCTATACTCTATTCCTTTTTTTACAATTAGTTTTTCTTTGTAAACTTGATTTCCTGGAACTAAATTTTCAGTAGCTAATTTTTGCTGGCCTTCAGATTTTATCCAGAAAAATGATGGATTATCTTCTTCCAAACTTCTTTCTCTTTTTGTTTTTATTCGAACCTGGTCTATCATCTCTGC
>JBHITY010000027.1:0-5941 GCA_042138585.1 Candidatus Nitrosopumilus sp. | reverse complement strand
GTCCGCCTCTATCATCTCTGCGTCCGCCTCTATCATCTCTGCGTCCGCCTCTATCATCTCTGCGTCCGCCTCTATCTCTAAAGTTGCCTCCATCGCGTCTGAATGATTCTTGTCTTCTGGTATCTTTCTCCGTTGGATTTTCGTATTTCTTTCCAATCTCATCTACTCTGACATTGAGTTTTTCAAGTAGTGTGCTGTTAAGACCCTCACCGTAAACATCAACTCTGGCTGCAATGACTGCTTTTGCAGCAATTGCGCGTGCAATCTTACCTCTTTGCCATCTAGGTGCAGCATGAACCATAGCATGTTGGAACAACAATCCGTGTTTAGGTGGTTGAGAACCAGTCTTCAATGATCTAAACAATGCTTTTTCTGCTCCAAGAACTTGGATTGTACTAGCTGGAAGTGATGCCAATCTTTTCAAACTGCCGGCTCTTCCTAAAATTCTTGCACCAACTGCAGTGCCAAGTATTGCAGAAAGATTTGGTGCAATTGTTTCCATTTCTGATTCAACATGTTCTTCAAGTTTTTTACGCAAATCATGAAAATCTAAAATTTGTTTTGCAATTGATTGGACAATTGCAAGATTTACATCAGAGATATCTCCTCCTCTGCTTTTTGTAGCAATTAAAGATAACATTTCAACTTTAGATTCTGGAAAACCTGCATCTTCAAAAACTTGTTTTGTTAATGATTCACGTTTTCCTGCAATTACAATTTGTGCATATCCGTTAATACTGTCAATAATATTGTCTAGTTCTGGAAAATGTAATCCATACCATTCTCTTAATCTTGAACTAAGAGCATTTGCAATTTTATCGATTTCATCCAGTGAATTGATTGCTTGAATGATGTGAAGGTCTGGACTTTCAGATACTTCTGTAACTTTTGAAGATGATAATCCCAAAGCAAATTCTCTTAACTTTCCTAATGCATCTTGAGGATTTGATGCAAAACCCGAATCTACAATAATTTCTGGTTTTGATGATTGAATTCTTTCTAACTCTGAATCCTCCATAATTTGAGAATCTATGTTATTTTTTTTCAAAATCGCAAGTAATGAATCATCACTAACTGCAACACCTCTTTGAATTGAAGCTAGATAATTGATTACTTCGTTTAATTTTGATTCCTTATTTTTTATTGCAAGATACTCTTTAACAGGATTTGAAAACGAAAATGCTTTTTCTAGTTTTTCATCATCAAAAACCGAGATTCCCAATTCTGTTAAAATCACAGAATACATGTCTAGTTCAATCTAAATCACCTTTAAAAAAGGTACTAGAATCACAAATCAACTGTTATATTCGAAACTACCCTCATTAATCAAAGTGGAGCCCAATCTTGCAACTTCAATAGGTCCAATTCAATTAGAGAGGCCTGTAATGCTTGCATCTGGAATCTTGGGGATTTCATTAGATGTTTTTAATAGACTATATCGCTCAGGAGCAGGGGCTGTTGTTACAAAATCACTTAGCACTGAACCTTGGGAAGGATATCCAAATCCAACTATCTTTAGTGTCAAAGGCGGTGGATGGATTAATGCTGTAGGGTTATCAAATCCTGGCGCAGAAAATTTTGCAAAAATGATTGAGCCAAATCAAGACGTTCCAATTATTGTTAGTCTTGTAGGTTCAATCCCTGAAGACTTTGAAAAAATGATAAAACAATTTGAAAATTGCAAAGTCACAGCATATGAGCTGAATTTGTCTTGCCCTCATGTTGCTAAAGTTGGATTAGAAGTGGGTGACGATCCTGAACTAGTAAAGAAAATTGTTAGTACCGTTAAAAATTCAACAAATGTGCCTGTAATTGCAAAAGTTGGTCTGGGAACTACTCATTATCTTAACACCGTAGGCACTGCCATTGAATCTGGAATTGATGCAATTACTGCTATTAACACAGTAAGATCAATGGCAATAGATGTAGAAACACAACGTCCTATTCTTAGTAACAAATTTGGAGGATTATCTGGAACTCCAATCAAACCAATTGCATTAAGATGTGTTTACGAAATTTCTTCCAAATATGATATTCCAATTATTGGATGTGGTGGTATCTCTACTTGGGAGGATGCAGTAGAATTTTTCTTAGCAGGAGCTTCATCTGTACAACTTGGAAGTGCAATAGGAGATAATTGGATAGATGTGTTTAATGAAATCAATACAGGAATATTACAATATATGGAAAAGAAAAATTATTCAAAAATTGAGGAGATGATAGGTCTTGCAAAGAAATCATAACCATACCACAATTGTTACAGTTGAAAAAGTAATTGATGAAACTCCTACTGTTAGAACTTTGGTTTTCTCTGATGAAGTAATGTCAAATGTTCTTCCAGGACAATTTGCAATGGTTTGGATTCCGGGAATCAATGAATTACCAATGAGTGTCATGATTTCAGATGAATCAGGCAAAGCAGCATTTACTGTGAGAAAACATGGTGCAGCTTCTACTGGATTATTTAATGTCAAAGCAGGAGAACAAATTGGAATTCGTGGACCTTATGGAAACTCTTTTGATCTTAAAGAGGGAAAACTATTGCTAGTTGGTGGTGGAACTGGTCTTGTTCCAATGATGCGATTATTGACACATGTAAAACCTACTGATGATGTTACTGTCCTAATTGGTGCAAAATCTAAAGACGAAGTATTTTTTGAAGATTTGGCAAATCAACTATTGGGAAACAATTCCCACAAAGTAATCGTATCGACTGATGATGGAAGTTATGGTGAGAAAGGCTTTGTCACTGATTTAGTTGAAAAACACGTGGACCAAACCAAATTTGATGGGGTCTATGTTTGCGGACCTGAAATAATGATGTACAAAACTGTCCTATCCGCTCATTCTAGGGGTATCTTTGTTCAAGCTAGTCTTGAGAGGATGATGAAATGTGGTGTTGGAATTTGTGGCAGCTGTTGCGTGGGTGAAGATCTTGTTTGTAAGGATGGCACCGTATTTGATGGTCAACATCTGTCTCAAAACAAGGAATTTGGCAAATTTCACAGAAACAAGGCTGGAATTTTAGAAAATTATTAGATTTGACCAGCAAGGTTTAAAATAAATCATAAAATTAATTTTTTGAAGGGAATGGGAACTCCAAAGATCGTTTTAACTGCTGATCGAACATTAATGTCGCCTTATAGAGGACTGTCTCTTGCTACATTTTTCGGATGTGCTCCAGCTATTGACCCTCATAGAGACCCAAAGAGCTTTTGGTACAAGATTCTTGGAAAACAAGTAACTCCAAAGATTCTGTTTGATTTTATCTGTAATTATATTCCACACACAAATGGTGTTGCAAATTATGCTCCATATGGTTTGAGAAAACTTGAAGCCGGTTTGCTTCGAGATGGATTTAGCAGACAAGATGTTGTTGTTGCACATCCAGACCACATTGAAAAATTCATTGGACCTGAAACACAAGTAGTTGGAACATATGAGATGGACCCACTTGGAATGGGACCTGTAACTATGACTTTCACTTATGGTAGAAAACAAACATCATACGATGAATATTACAATACCGAATTACATCATAGAATCAAAGCTGCAAAAGCTAAAACTGGAAGTAAAGCCAAAGTAATTTCTGGTGCATCTGGAACTTGGCAATACAACTATGATCCAGAAAAAATTGAAGAATTTGGAATTTATGCAATCTTAGAAGGTGAACTTGGTGGAATTGCACCAGAAATTGATGGACATGCAGGAAGATTCTTCAACTATTTGATTAACGGCGACTTTGAAAATATGGATCCTTTCAGAAAGAGAAGTGATTTCAAAGTTAACATTAAAGAATTTGAGAGAAACGGCAAAAAACTCCATGGAAGATTTGTCAACTTTTGGGACAGACCTGACCTCGAAGAAATTCCAGACATTGTAGAACCAAGTATGCACGGTATGATTGAAGTCATGAGAGGCTGTGGACGTGGATGTAAGTTCTGTGATGTAACATTAAGATCATTGAGATACTATTCTCCAGAAAAAGTCAAAAAAGAAATTGAAGTTAACATCAAGAAAGGTGGTTCAAAGTCTGCATGGGTTCACAGTGATGATATTTTCGTTTACGGAATGGATCCTAGAACTGCAAAAGGAATGGAACCAAACCGAGAAGCACTAGAAGAATTATTCACTGCAATCATGTCAACCGGTGTAGAGCACACAAACCCAACACATGGTACATTGGCAGGGGCAATTGCCGATGAAAAATTAATTCCAAATCTATCTAAAATTATGAAAGCAGGTCCAGACAACATGATTGGTGTTCAAGCTGGATTTGAGACTGGAAGTTTGAGATTAATTGGAAAATATGCTGACAGAAAACTTGCTCCTTATCATCCAGAAGAATGGCACTGGGTTGTTAAAGAAGGTGTAAAAACCTTGAACAAGGACTATTGGATTCCTGCATTTACTCTAATTATGGGACTCGACAATGACGAGCAACCAGAAGATTCATGGGAGACAATTCGTCTAATCAGTGAATTAGAACGTGAACAACCTGAATCAATGTTTACTACAACTGCATTGACATTTGTTCCAATTGGATTGCTTGAAAAATCTGACTTCTTTAACATTGGAAATGAGATGACTCCTGCACAACTAGGTGTTCTTTACAAGACATGGCAACATAATTTCAAATATGGAATTCAAAAATTCATGACTAGAACTGGTTCTAAAGGACCTCAAAGATACTTCTTTAATGCAATTGCACGTTCCCTAGGTGGTGTTCCATTAGGTGCAATGGAGAGATATGCACGTAAGAAGGGTCGTGAGCACGAACACGTCATTGAGACTGTAAAGGCAAAGTACCGATAAAATTCCAAATACATAAATTCGTTAATTTGTGATGTAGATTATGGCAACTCACGGTTCGCTTACCAAAGCAGGAAAAGTAAGAGGACAAACTCCAAAGGTAGAAGGACGTAAAATTGTAGGTACTAATTCTAGTCTTAGGAACAAGAGTAACTTCAAAAAAAGATTTGTCTTAGGTAGATTCCCTGGTCAAAACAAACCTGGACAAAGAAGAAAGAGACGATAGTCAATTTTTACTAAAATTTAATCATTTTACGATCATTTTCTCAAACAATACTCTTATAAAGTACTGGTACCGTACTATACGGTATGGTAGAAGATTTAAGATTAGATAGTTTAGAGGGCGTAGGTCCTGTAACTACAAGAAAATTATCCGATGCAGGTGTCCACAACGTCATGGACCTCATCGTTCGAGGTCCTGTTGAAATTGCAGAAATTACTGGAATGGAAAAGGATACTGCTGAAAAAATTGTCAATAAAGCACGTCAACATCTCGTTGATGGTGGATTAATTGCCAAACACTTTACAAGTGCAAGTGAAATTTACAAGCACCGTCAAAGTATTGGTAAAATTACAACTGGTACAAACTGTCTTGACACACTATTTGATGGTGGTATTGAGACACAAGCCTTGACAGAAGTTTATGGAGAATTTGGTTGTGGTAAAACACAATTTGCCCATACAATGTCTGTTATGGTTCAAAAGAGCAAAGAAGAAGGCGGTCTTGAAGGCAGTGTTTTGTACATTGATACTGAAAACACTTTCAGACCTGAAAGAATCGTATCCATTGCTCAAGCTCATGAAATGGATCCAGAAAAAGTTCTAGACAACATCATTGTTGCTCGTGCATACAACAGTGCACACCAAACATTGATTCTAGAAGAAGCAGGACCAATCATTGAAGAAAACAACATCAAACTAATTGTCGCAGACTCTGCAGTTGGATTGTTCCGTTCTGAATATCTTGGAAGAGGAACTCTTTCTAACAGACAACAAAAACTAAATCACTTTGTTCATCTGTTATCCAGAATTGCAGAAACTTACAACTGTGCTGCAATTGCAACAAACCAAGTTATGGCATCACCTGATGTCTTCTTTGGTGACCCAACTCGTCCAATTGGTGGAAATG
>JBHITY010000026.1:0-10039 GCA_042138585.1 Candidatus Nitrosopumilus sp. | reverse complement strand
TGGTTTATTTGATGAATGGAGTATAGTTTCAAAAGCATACACTGATGATCCTCTGGGCTCTGATGTGGGTTATACTGCTGATGAAATCAAACGTATTGACTTTCGTAAAAAATTAGATATTTTCTCTAACATGGTATCTACTTTCTACAATGCTGGATTCTCTCCATATGTAGATGAATACAATCAAAAGATGGCTGATGCTGATGAGATGATTGAATTGGCTAATTTCGTTGATGCTGAATCAAAAATATCTGAAATTGCTAATTATCTTAGCGAGCATCTAGTACTGCATAATGACAGTATCATCTATGACATTTCATTTGATTCAGAAAAAGACATTTGGGTAATTAATGGAGCAACTGAAAAATCTATTTTTGATAGGAGAGAAAATCTCTATGTAACTGTGTATAATATGGATGGGACAACACACAGTAGTCTTGAATTCACTGATACTAAACAAGGCAACTTTTTCACACAATGGATTGCCCCTACTGATCCTGGACTTTATGTTGTAATGCTACAATACAAGGACTCTAAAGCTTCCCAAATTGTTCATATTGAAGAAGAATTTGATTATGAATACAATGATGCAGATTTGAGCATGGTTGACCTTGCTCGAGAATTTGAAGAATTAGAATCATTTGCAGAAAAATTTGGTGGTGAGAATTTCACTGAAAACCCTCGATTTGCATCAGTAATTAATGAAATTGAATTTGCCTTCAAAGCCAAAGATGCTAAAAGTGTGGATGATAATCTTGATGAATTAAAAACCATAATTGAAAGATATCTGCCAATTAGATCCCGTGTGGCTGTAGTTGAAGCCATTTACGATGATGATAAATTAATAGTGTCAGGAGCTGTCCAAAAAACTCTTGCCTTCCGAGAAGACCTTTTTGTTGATGTCTATGATCAAAAAGGCACTTTGATTGAAGAGATTGCCCTAAAAGACAATTCATCAGGATTGTTCACAGAAGTTTTGTCCCGTTCATTTGAATCTGGACTTTATGTCACTCAACTACAATATCATGATGTAGTTGTTACTGATTTCTTTAATGTGAAATAATTATTTTTTCCCTTTGACTAAATTGAAAAGCTGTCTTACAGCAAGTTTTGGGTGGCTGGTTGCAAGTTTTAGCATATTGGATAACCCAAAATCCGCTTTGATAAAATCTAAGAATTCTTCAGGTTTAAGTTCACTGATTATGTCTAGTTCTTTATCCCAATCCTCGTCAGTCAATCCAATCCACCTATCTTGCACTTTTCCTGCAGATTTTATTTTGGACTCTATTGATTTTTTCCAATTCTCTTCATATTCTGATAGTTTTTTTTCAGATGTATCATTTGCCTTGATTGCTTTTGCTGCAACTTCTCCTGCTACTCTGCCAAATTTTATTGCATAACGAATTCCTTCCAATACTAATGGATTAGCCTGACCTGCAGAATCACCAACTAATATTAAATTATCATAAACTGTCTTTCTAGAAAGACCGTCATTTGGAATTAAGCCGTAATGAAATTCAATGGACTCAATTTTACCCAAATCTGCAATTGGACCTTCTTTGTTATTGATTAGTTCTTTTAGTCTAGCAATTGGATCTACTGGAGAGTCTGGTTTGCCAATACCTACTCCAATTCTTACAATGTTGCCTCCTAATGGAAAAATCCACGCATATCCTGCAGGAGAATATTTCTCTCCTACCATTAGCCACCATGTGTCTTCTTCAACATGTTCTACCCTTGCTTCATATTCTGCCCCTGCACCAAATCTTTCCCACTGTTGTACAAACCCCATTGATTTTGCAACTGTTGATTGAAAACCACTGGCATCAATGATTGTTTTACCATAAAACTCAATCTCTTTTTCATACCGTGTTGCTTTCACTCCGATGATTTTTCCTGCTTCATCTTTTATTGCATCTTTAACAAAAGTATCTACAAAGGTTTCAGTACCTTCTGCTTCTGCTTGGGATGCCAGCCATCGATATGTTTTCCTTACATCTAACACTGCAGAGCGAGCAACTGAATCCCCAATACTCACTTTGTTATTAGGTGAATAAAACACAAAATTCTTTATTGGATTATAACAGTCCTCTGGAATTCCAAATTCTTTGATATTTTGAATCCATGTGACTCCGCTAGTTCTAACTGTCTCTGCAATTGAACTTTCTTTTTCAAGCATAGCAACTTTGATTCCTTGTTTTGCTGCTGCAAATGCTGCAGATGACCCTGCAGGTCCTCCTCCTACAACTATCAAATCATAATGATGTTCCTCAGACAATTAATTTCAATCATAATGACCTAGGATATAATTTTGAGCTAGTTTTGTTTATTTTTTCAGTACTGGTGTACCTGTTGAATCGTTTTCTCTTTCTGAATCAAAAGTTTCCATATGTGCTGGATCTCTATGCATATAACTATGGGTCTCCCCTTCTGTCTTTCTGCAAAATTTTTCGTGAATTGTCTCTTGAACTTTTAGCGTTGTTTCATTTTCATGAAATAGTCGTTTTCCACAGTCCGGACACGTAAATTCAGGCATAAATTCCATCAGTATCAAATCTATTTAGATGTTTCACGCTTTTTGGGAATACTTTTTTCTCAACCTAAACTTTAGATGTTGAACTATGTGTGGAAAATCATGGATGAATCTGTACTTGGATCATTTTTGATGTGGTCTGCAGTAACTGGAATAATTATGCTTGTTGCTGGATTTAGCTATCGTGCATATTCAAAAAAGAAATAGTCTGTGTTTCAGATTTTTTTATTTCATAGTTCTTAGTTGTTTTTCAGCATCTCTGATAAAATCTCCATATTTCATTATCTGGGTATTATCCTAAATGCATTCATCTGATCTTCATTGTCCTTTATCCCAAAAATGGTTTTCTCAAATCCATAAATTTCTGTTGTTTTTCTGTTACTTTGAGAATATCGTTTTTTAGATCTTCTCTAATTACCGTGTAAAGTATATGTGATTTTTAGATTTGAGAATTTCCGATTGTGGTTTCTTTCTGATTATCCTTCTGAAGCTGTTTTACCGCCATCCACATTTAGAATTGTTCCCGTGACCCAACTTGCTTCATCTGACGCCAAGTACAATACTGCATTTGCAACATCTTCTGGTTCACCGACTCTTGCAAGTGGTAATCTTTCTTCTAGAACTTTTCTTGCTTGAGGATCATCAAGATATGGCTTTATTGAGCCTGAATTAATTATTCCAGGATTGACACAGTTACATCTGATGTTTCTTCTTGCATATTCTACTGCAATTGATTTTGTAAACATCGGGATTGCAGCTTTTGTGGCAGAATAAACTGCTAAATGTACTCGTGGAATTGCTCTCTCACTTGAGATAGAACCGATATTTACTATTGAACCACTTTTCACATCTGACATTTTTGAAAGTACTGCTTTTGTCATGTGGAAAACTCCTAGCAAATTAACATCGATTAGTCTTTTAATTTCAGCATCTTGCATTTCATGAAAATGTACTGGATCATTGATTGCTCCTGCGTTGTTTACAAGGACATCTATTTTCCCATAAGTATCCATTATTTGGTTTACAGCTTGTAATGCTTGAGATTCATCTGTTAAATCACAAGTAATTGATACAGTCGAATCTTCATTTCCTATATCTTTTCTTGCTTTTTCTAATGCTTCTAAATTTCTAGCAACAAGAATGACTTTTGCTCCTTCTTCAACAAATTTCTTAGCAATGCCCTTGCCAATATCACTTGATGCTCCTGTAACAATTGCCACTTTATCATTTAATCTCATAATGTTATTTTTCCCCTACTAACTTAATAGATTTTTGTTAAATTCCATACGTGAATTTTATTTATTTTCATTGATTCTTTTGATATGTTCAATGATTCCCGTATAGTCTATTTCCCCTAGTCCTTCTTTTACTGCATTCTCATAGACTTCTTCAGCTTTTTGTATCATAGGCAATTCAATACCTAATGATTTTGCAGCGTTTGTCATGGTAGAAATATCTTTTTTTAAGTTGGCAAGTGTAAATGTTGCATCATATTTTCCATCTATCATTTTGTATGCCTTTTTTTCACTCATTCCTGTTTTAAAATAAGTAGAGTTTAAGATTTCTAGAAATATTTTTGGATCCACATCTGATTTTTTTACTAGCGTGATTCCTTCTGCTAATGCTAAAGCCAACATAGTAATTTGTAGATTCATGGCTAATTTGACAGAGTGAGCAATCCCACTTTCGCCTAAGAAAAATACTTTGTTTGCAATTTTACCGAAAACTTCTTCACACTTTAAAAAACTCTCTTTATTACCTGATGCCATCAAAACTAAATCTCCTGTGATTGCAACATTTGGACCTCCCATTACAGGTATGTCTAATTTATCAATATTGAACTCTTGAAATTTATTTGAAATATTTTTTGACTCTATTGGATCAATTGTACTCATATCTGCAACAATCAATTTTTCATGAAAACCTTCCACTATTCCATTTTTTTCAAATGAAATTTGTTTTACTGCATCTGCATCTTTTACTACAATGATGACTAACTCTGAATTCTCTGCAACTTGTTTTGGGGATTCTACAATTACTGCCCCCTTTTCTTCTAATTGGGCTGTTTTCTCTTTTGTTCTGTTATATACTGTTACCTTGAAATTCAAATCTAACAAATGCAATGCCACTGCATTACCAAGCATACCAGATCCAATCAATCCTATTTTCTGCAAATTTCTTTCTCCCATGATGTTTCCTTAATGTCTCTCTTCATTTTGAATTTCCCAATGCTTATTTCCAAACCTTGAGGCCACAAATTCTATTTGCCCTATTGTCTTATCTCCTTTCTTGACTTTTGCAAAATCAAATTTTTTCATTTTGAAGGTTTTTTCTTTAGGTTTGTACCCTCCTTCGATGACCTTTATCTTGAATCTTTTACTTGCCTTGATTATCATTTTTCTTGCACTCTGAACATTACCAACCCATGAGAACATTTCAAAATCTCCAAAGTTTTCAGTACTTACATCATACCCATACAATCTTGCTTCAAGTTTAATTGATTGTGATTTTGCCTGATCATTTAACCATGAAACCACTTCAGATCCATGACCTTTTTCCACTCCAAATGTTTCTGAATCTCCCATGTAATTTCACTTTGAACATCAATCCATAATAATCATTTTCAAACTGTTGTTAGACTAAAATATTGAATCCTCTGTGATATTTTATGCTCACAATTGATTGTAAAGATGTTTTATCGATAAAGAATGAATTACTTGTTTATGTAGCAGATCAGGTGGCTGCAATTCCCACTCTGAAAAACCATAGATTTACTTTGTCTTCATTAAATGATGATGAAATCATTGATATCTCTGTGGTGATTTCTGCAATAAAGGAATATTTGGATTCTATAGATGAAGGACGTAACTTTGCTGTCATATCTAACAATGATGTCATAAGTATTACCTCTGTCTCTGGAAAAGTAATTGAAAGGGATAATGCTGAATCAAGCAATCAAATGTTTTCATGTACTCATTGTGGATTTGTAACTCAATATCAAGTTGAGTTAAATGTCCATATGAGAATTCATTATCTCTAATGTCTTTTTAATTTTTGAAGTAACCAATTTCTTTTGATTACTGGCATTTCTGATGCCATTGAAAAATTATATTGAGAAAATCTATTTTGATATTCTGAAATAAAGTTATTTGCAACTTTTGGTGTTTTAAAATCTGTCCTAACTCCATCAATACTTACCTGATTTCCCAAAATGTCATAAATGACTATTTTGTATTGAATTGGATTTACGATACATTTTGTACAATACCATAATGTTCCAAATATAATGACAAAAAATCCTATGACAAATTTATCCCAGATTTTTCTCATATGTTGATTTTCAGCAGGATCTTTATAAGCACTAATTACCCGAAATGTTTGTGGAGAAATCATCAAAAAATAATGTCACAAAGGTATATTGTGAAAAATGTGATCTAGTTTTTGAAACCCGCGAAAAGTTTGAAAATCATTTTGATAGCCATTCTTCCAGTATTCCATGTGATGTTTGTCCAATTGACACTGCTATTGCAAAATTCATTGGTTTGTTTAAAAGAAAATCATCCCGTAATTTGGAATAAGTTTTTTTAACCAATTTTAGTTGCTTTGAATTATGAATAAAAAAGGCGTAATCATAGGCGTCATTGTCATTGCAATTATTGCTGGAGTCGCAGCATCTCTGTCAGCATCTTCTACTGAAACTGTTAATTTAGACATGGGCAGAACTCATGGGACTATTTCTACTGCTATGGGTTCGCCTATTTTGGGTGACCCTTCGGCACCAATTACTATTGTTGAATTTGGAGATTATCAATGCCATCAATGCTATAATTGGTTTCATAATACTAAACCTGCAATAACCCGTGATTACATCGAAACCGGAAAAGCAAATTTAGTTTTTGTTGACATGGCCTTTTTGGGAAGGGATTCACCAAAGGCTGCACAAGCATCATACTGTGCAGAAGATCAAGAAATGTATTGGGAATATCATGATGTACTTTACAATTCTCAAGAATCAAAAATTGATAATGGTTGGGCAAATTCAGAACGGCTAAAAGCATTTGCATTTAGTTTGGGGCTTGACATGGAATTGTTTGAAAGTTGTCTTGACTCTGGAAAATATTCAAAACGCGTTCAATACAATACTCAACAAGCAAGGGATCATGGTGTAAGAGGAACTCCTGGATTCTTTATAGTAAGTCCTGATGGACAACAAAAACTTGGTGGTGCACAACCATTTTCAGTATTCAAGCAAGTATTGGATGCTATGGCTTAGATGACATCTGCAATCTATTTGGTATTTTCTAATCAAAAATATCTTGTTTTAGCTTTTGCTATTTTTTCATCAATGCTGGTTGGATTGCTAATAATGTCTGAATACATTTTCTTAGAACCTTATGTTGTTAGTCATATTCCATCTGGAACTGAATTTGGATTCTTGTTAATTGTTGTAATTTCTGTATTGTCTGCACTGGTTCTACCAATGAACATTTTTCGAATAAATATTCTAAAAAGATCAAAGCAGAAAATGGGTAGTGGAATAATCGGATCTATTGTTGGTGCAGCAGCTGGTGCATGTAGTTGCGGACCCATTGGTTTTGCAGTAATCTCTACATTTGGCTCCGTTGGTGCTACTGCCACTACATTTTTGACCAATTATGAAATTCCAATTAGAATAGTTGCTATAGGAATTCTTGCAATTACTTACTTTACAACTATAAAATCCCTTAAAATTGAATGCAAATTTGATCCAAACTCATAATGCATTAGAAATTACCAATTAGGCAAACTTTTGTAACCTTGAGATGTATCTTGCAGTGCTCTGAAACCCTATTGTGACATTCATCTATGTTCCAATCAGGCCCAGCAGGAGAGATCCAGAAGCTGATGAAATTGAAGATGCTGAAGATTAGCATCTACCCTAAATTTCTATTATGATTTGATGAATTTTGAGATAAGTAAAGTCGAGATATTTATTTGCCTATTTTTGATCTAACATGATGCAGAATTGGAATTTGATTTTTGGAATTCTGATCATTTCTAGCCCTATTCTTTTTGCAATGATTGCATTTCCTGACTCAATAGCTTGGAGTTGGAATGAGGGTAGAGGGGGATATTTTTTTGCTCTAATTTTTATTGTTGCTGAATTAATTGGACTAAAAATTGTAATCTCAAAGAAACGATTACTTGCTGTAATCCCAATGGCTTTTGCAACTATTGCATATCTTGTTTCATTGGAATATGGATTAAGAGAATACATTATTGAGTCTGCAGAATTGTTTGATGTACAATTAATCTACTCTTGGACTTGGATGTGGGATTTTGTTGTAATGGCAATCTTTGTTGTTGCTGCTTTGAGCATTTTCTTTGGAAGACGTTGGATTAGAATTGCTCCTGCTGGACCAATCTTTCTAACTGGAACTGCTATCATTCTTTCACTTGATGCATTTTTCCCATATGATACACTTGGTCCATTACAATATGTTGTACCATACTTTGTTCAAGCAAATGTTTGGTTGATTACAGCACTTGATCTTGGAACCGCAGTAGCTCGTGATAATGTAATGTTCTTACGTGGAGATCATGGTTCAATGGCACTTCAAGTATTTTGGCCATCAGCTGGTGTTCACAGTATTATCATCTTTTCATTAGTGATTGGGGCATTCATGTTAAAATTAAACATCCCGAGAACCCGAAAAACAATTTATTTTATTTTAGGAATTATTGGAACAATTACTGTTAACTTAATTCGTATTTTCTCACTATCTTGGTATGCTCTTAAAGTAACAACAGATCCTGTAGCCTGGGAAGAATATCATAAAATTGCAGGCGAGATAATGTTCTTGCCTTGGCTATTTGCTTTCATTCTAGTTGTAGTTGTAATAGAATCAAGGCGTTTAAAAAACTCTGAAAAATAATTTATTTCAAAAATATGATGTAATGTCGCTTTGTCCTTGAACTTCATAGAGCTCTGAAACTTTAACTCCTAATCTTCTAATTGTTGCAGTTTGATTTTCTAATGCTTCTTTTAGTAATATGTCTGCAGTTTTTTGTAACTCTTCAATACTTGACGTTGGATTTCTTAACATTCTGGATTTTGATTTATTTGATAAATCTGATTCCACAAAATGAATTCCAACTGATTTGAACATCTGATTATTTTTTTTAACTATATCGTGTACTTCTTTGCATAATTCTGAAATATTTTCAGATAAGAAATCATAATCTTTTGAATCTTTTTTTAATGTTGTAATCTTACTGTATTGAATTCGTGCTTCTCGTTTTTTTACTGGGTCGTTATCTATTCCTCTTATTGCGTTGTAAATATAGGCCCCTGTTTTTCTTCCAAAATATTTATTCAAAGTAAAAATGTCTATTTTTTTTAAATCTTGGATTGTTTCTAACTGCATTTCCAAAAACTTTTCTTCTGTTTTTTTACCTATTCCTGGTATTGATCTAATTTTTAATCGTTCTAAGAACGTTTCAACTTTTTCTGGAGGTACAACTGTTAATCCATCTGGTTTTTTAAAGTCTGATGCAATTTTTGAAACCAGTTTATTGGGTGAAATTCCAACGGAGCAACTTAATTTGATTTTATCTCGGATAGAGTTTTTTATTTGCTGTGCTAAATGAAACGCTTTTTCAAAATCTCCTTGGACTCTCTCTGTTACATCCAAATAAGCTTCATCCCTACCTACATATTCAAAAATATCTGCACTCTCTTTCATAATTTCCATGGCTTTTTCTGACATTTCTGAGTAAAAATCAAAATCTACTGGCAAAAAGACTGCATCATTTCTTCCCTCTAATCTTTTTTTTGCAAATGAAATTGGAATTCCTGATTTAACTCCGTATTTTCTAGCTGTGTAATTTGCAGTTGCAATAGCTCCACTGTCTCCTCCTCTTTCTGAAAAAACACAAACACACACAGGTTTTGTTTTTAATTCAGGAGCCC
Organism: Candidatus Nitrosopumilus sp.; assembly: GCA_042138585.1. Lineage (GTDB taxonomy): Archaea > Thermoproteota > Nitrososphaeria > Nitrososphaerales > Nitrosopumilaceae > Nitrosopumilus. Next base: position 554 of record JBHITY010000026.1, on the reverse strand, counting down.
TCGTTTCTTCACACTGGGCATAAAAATAATCGAAATCTATGTGGAAAACTACTCTGGTTTCCAATATTTTTCTTTACTGTTTTGATTATTACTGTTTTGTGTATTCATCTAAATATTGAATAGATTTTGTATTCTTATGGAATATCCTGTGTCTGTAGATGAAAATGGTGTAAAGTTTAACCCTGAAAAAATGGAAAAGGAGAAACTCTATCACTGTATTTTCAAAGACAAGGCAATGTTGGTATTCAAAGATTCTCAAGATGTTATGAATTGTTATGAAATTGAAGAACCTGATTTAGTTGAGCAAATTAAGAAAATTGATGATGATGACGATCTCGAAAAATTATTTGAGGACTATATGCAAGGAAAACACCTTAAAAATTAAATAAAAGCGAGAGAGAAATTTGCTATAATAGGAATTCTAAATTGAGCAACAATAAACAATCTAAAGACGCAGAAGATATTCTATCTGAATTTGATTCTAGAAATAAACCAGAACCTGAACCAACACCAGAACCTGAACCAACACCAGAACCTGAACCAACACCAGAACC
>JBHITY010000025.1:0-10138 GCA_042138585.1 Candidatus Nitrosopumilus sp. | reverse complement strand
ATTTAAGAAATTATCTGTGAATGTTCTTCTTAAAACTTTTCTCTTAAAACTCACATAAACAGATGAAAATTAAAGTTCTTGAAGTATCAGATGAAACTCCACCAATGAAGTGGAAATTTGGCGATAGAGTGAAAGTAACAAAAATTCTTGTGACCATCAAACATCTAACAACCCAAGAGGTAGAAGAAGGTGAATTTGATGTTGAGGCAATTGAAAGAGAACTACAAGAAAAGAGACACTATACTTCCACAAATAGATGGATTCCGGCTGAAGATATCAAAAATGGCTATGTTGTAGGTTCAAAACACACCAGATTAATCAGTGATGCTTCGGCTTTAGATTACATAGTATTCTAATAGCCATTATTTCCCTCTGAAAAACATTATAAAGATAAGATTTCGAAAAAATGTAATGAGTTCAAAAGAATTTGACGTGAATGGTACTGATTACAAAATTGTCATAACAGATCAAATTGTAGGTCATGTAAACAATCTAAAAAATCTCTATAATTCAACATATGAAGATCCTGAGAGTTTTGAAGATGTTAGTGCTGAAATTTCTAACACAATTAATGAAATTGCAGCCACTGTGGAGCCAGAAGTAGAAGACAGTGACCTGGATGGATTAATCCAAGAAGTAATCAAAGCAGTTGATACCAAAGCAGAAGAAATTGAGAAGGAATTAGAAGGAAAAGAAGCTTCTGGAAAAAAATCAAAATCTAAAAAATAATCCCATTTGACCTTAAACTCATAAAAATTTGGGGGATAAATTATATTCCAATTAAGAGAACAAGTATCATGTCTGGAAGTTGTGAATGTGGTATTTGTGGGCATCATTCTGAATCAGAATGTCTTGAAAAAGAATGCAAATGTTGCTTAAATTTTCATGAAAGATCTGGACCTAAGCGAAAGTAATTTCTTAAGATAAATTTTCTTCTTTAAAACAACTACACTTTTTGGACATGTGTCTATTACATCCAAACAATTTATGATCTTTACATCCACATAAGACACACTTTTTATCAGTCAAATCTTATCTAGGAACTCCTTGATATTTATCATAATTTTGGTCTCATCAAATGATTCTATAATCTTTAATCTCATGCTTTTAACTCTGTCCAGGTCATTTTGGTAAAGAGGTGCCATCGTCTCAATCTCTTGTTCAAAGTAATAATCATCCAAATAATTTCTGAATTTTGATTTTAATGGTTTAAAATCGGAATGGGGGATTTTTGTATCCTCAATTTTATTAGAAATGACCTTGAAAAATCCATTAATTTTTAGTAACTCTTTTTTTATATTATCTAGATCTCCGGGTTTGTCTTGAATTTCTTTTAGATTTTCATAGGATTCAAGAATTTGCAATAGTATACTCTTTAGATACTCGATGTATGTGACCACAAGTAAATTTGAAATTCATCTAATCTAAAGTTTAGGAAAAATAGCTTCAACTACAAAAAATTGCACCTTTGCTTTAAATTATCATAATTTTTTGTAAGGGATATGCAGGGAGACGCGTATCTCAAATGTATTGATCCTCAATGCGGTATGGAATATCCAATTGAGAGTACAAATGTTCAATGTGAAAAAGGACATTTACTTGATGTAAAATACAAACATGCTCCCTCAGAAAGTCTAAAAGAAGTATTCTATGATAGAAGAAATTCTCAAGGGAACATCTTCAACGAAAGTGGGGTTTGGAGATTTAGAGAATTACTAAACTTTTGTCAAATTGATACTGAAAACATTGAAGAATGTTCAAAATTTTTGGTTTCACTAGATGGTGCAGAAGGTAGACTATCAAAGCCTTACCATATGGCAAAAGCCTCAGAACTGGTAGGAATTTCAAATGATAATTTATGGCTACAGCCTGAAGGATACAACCCAAGTGGCTCTTTCAAAGATAATGGTATGGCTACTGCAGTAACTCATGCAAAAATGGTAGGTGCAAAAAAGATTGTATGTGCATCTACTGGAAATACTTCGGCATCAGCTGGAATGTTTGCAGCAAATGAGGGAATAAACTGTGATGTATACATTCCTGCAGGACAAATCGCACCCGGAAAACTAAGTCAAGCATATCAGTTTGGAGCTCAAATTTTAGAAATTGATGGAAATTTTGATGATGCATTAAAACAATCATTAGATGATGCACAAAACCATGAGGGATATACTGTAAACTCTGTTAATCCATTTAGAATTGAAGGACAAAAGACAATTCCATTTAGAGCACTGGAATATTTGAATTGGGAAGCTCCTGATTGGATTGTTTATCCAGGTGGAGCATTAGGAAATACATCTAGTTGTGGAAAAGCATTAATGGAATTATACGAATGGGGTTGGATTAAAAAAATTCCAAGAATTGCAGTCATAAATTCTGATGGTGCAAGTACACTATCTGATTTGTACAATGGTAAATTTGAAGGAGAAGAGTTGAGATGGAACAAAGGTAAACCAAACACTGAACTAATAACAAGATATTATGAAGATTTAGATGCTAAAGGAATTAGACCTAAAACTAAAGCTACAGCAATACAAATTGGAAGACCTGCAAATATTTTGAAAGGATTACGAGCACTGGAATTTACAAACGGTGTTGCAACAACAGTTTCAGATGCAGAAATGCTTGATGGAATGTCAGTTGTAGGTCTTAATGGATTTGATTGTGAGATGGCATCAGGTGCATCAGTGGTTGGAGTTAAGAAATTAATGAATGAAGGAATCATAAAGAAAGACGAGACCGTAGTTGGAATTCTTACAGGTAGACAAAAAGATGCAATGCTTCCAGTAGAGTATCACAATAATCCTCAAAATAAATTCGCAAAACCTCCAAAGAATTAGCCTCAACTTTTACGCTCAAAGAATTTAACTGATTTTTAACATCTTAAAGGTTAAATCCCCGTTTTGCGAATTGAGTTTACCAAAGAGATGGTGCAAAAAAACTAAATGAAAAAACAACGTAGTTGTTCTAAGAAAATTTTCTGGAGAAAATCATGGTAGATTTATGGGTTGAGATATCAGCGTTAGCTGTTCTCATTGGGCTTTCCGGATTCTTTAGTGGATTGGAGGTAGCACTAGTAGGTACAAGAAATTCTAAGGTAAATCAACTAGTAAAACAAAAGATCAAAGGCGCAGATGCACTTTACAAATTAAAACACAATCCAGGATGGATGATGTCTAGTGTAAATCTTGGAAATAATTTGGTAAATGTTGGGTCTTCGGCATTAGCTACTAGCATAGCTCTAAGATTGTTTGGGGATGACGGATTAGCGATTGCTGTAGGAATAATGACATTTTTGATTTTGGTTTTTGGAGAAATTACACCAAAAACATATTGTAATGCAAATGCTACAAAAATTGCTTTACGTTTTGCGCCAGTTCTACTTGCATTTAGTTATGCATTTTGGCCAATTGTAAAATTGTTTGAACTCATTACAAGAGGAATGGTAAAAATTACTGGTAGTAGTTATCACGCACCACCGATTACAGAAGATGACATCAAAGGAATTGTGGAGCAAGGACTAGCTGATAAGGCATTAGAAAAAGATGAGAGTGAATTGGTACATGGTGCGCTAGAATTTGACGATACAGTGATTCGAACAATAATGACTCCCAGAACAAAAATGTTCATGTTGCCTGCAAAGATGTTGCTATTTGAGGCATTACCAGCAATTAATCAAAGCACTCATTCAAGAATTCCAATATTTGGAGAAACACAAGATGATATCATAGGTTTTGTTCATGTAAGAGATATTCTTCAACAATTAGAAAAAGAAAAAGAGATGGTTACACTTGAGCAACTATCAAGAAAACCCGTTTTTGCATCTCAAGAAAAAATGGTTAGTTCGTTACTTAAAGAAATGAAAGGAAGAAAAACCCACATGGCAATAGTCGTTGATGAACATGGAGGAGTAGAGGGATTAGTTACTCTGGAAGACCTAATTGAGGAAATTATTGGAGACATTGAAGATGAAACTGATGCAATAAAGACAGCAGATTACAAGACTGTTGACAAAGATACAATCATTGCAAATGGGGATATTGAAATTGAAAAGATTAACAAAATTTTCAAAACATCAATTCCAGAAGGAGATGATTATGGAACATTGAACGGTTTGTTACATGAAAGGTTACAAGACATTCCTCAATCAGGGGATAAAATAGAAGTTGCTTCCTTAAGAATTATTGTAGAAAAAGTAGGAAAGAAGGTTCCAAAAGAAATACGAATAGAGCGAATTAAAGACTAGTTATTTTTAGCAAAATGCTCTTGCAATTTTTGTTTCTTTTCAACCATGTGGAAGATTGACTCTGTATGAGCAAATGCATCAGCATATGATTTTTCAAACAACATTGCCTGCATCAACATGTGGTTTTCTGGAATAACAATACCTGTTTGATCATCTGAATACATCATTTGTACTGTATCTCCAATGGATGTGGTCATGTTTGCATGAATGTGAATCATGTTAGTATCTGTAAAGTTAAATCCCATGTTTTGAGCATAATCTCGAACATCTTTTGTTCCCTTTGCAGTCCATAATGTAGCAACACCGAATTCATTTGTGAATAATTCATGAATTTCTGAAGGTTTTGGTGCGGTTCCTTTGAATCTAATATCCATGATATGCAAGTGCATCTGTCTTGTTGGTACTTTGATTGCCCTAACATACAAGGGTGCATCCTTTCCAAAGTACAATTTTACATCATCACCATGGTGAGGTTTCTCTGTCATCTCTATAGTATCCGTCACTTTTTTCTCAGTCTGTTCAATGTCTGCCCACCTTCTAACAAGAGTTACATCAAATCGAACCAAATCATCTCCAAACTTGTCTCTTAATGGTTCAAGAATTCTTCCCATACCAGTAACATTGCAGCTACCTTGCATGACGTGTGGTTTTCCAATTGCTAGATCATAGTTTGCCCTGGAATTGAACAATAAATCAGAAACTGCTTCATCTCCAATTGTGGATTCACCACCTTGGTAAATTGCAGGAAGATTTCGTGGCTCGTACAGATTTTTCTTATTTTTGTAGCCATGACCACCTGGAGCTGCATCAATTACAAAATCAGACTGGTCTAATGCAGATTCTATAGAACCTGAAATTTTGAAATCCTTGAATTCATCTAGTTTCTTTTCAGGAACATAGACATCCAATCCTCTGGAAATTGCAACATTAACATCATCATCTGGTGAGTATTTTCCAACTCCAACTACAGATATTTCTGGATCATCTTTGAGAAAAGCAGTAATTCTACTTCCAATAGAACCATAACCGTTAACAAAGATTTTTTTCATATTTTAACACAAACCCTCCTGTTTTTGTAGTTATTGATGAAACTAGAAAAGATATTTTTCAAGAAAATTAAAAAAATGAGCTTAAACTAAGTAGAAAATTAGATTATTCCTTTTTGGAAGTTTTTTAAAAAAACTATGATCCAAAACGGATGAAAATTTGGTCCAATTTTCGTGCCAAAAAATCATGGTTTTTCTCAAAAATGATCCTTTAAGGAAATTACCTCATGAGGAATAATTCCATTGTGAATATGGGTTACAATGCCGTAATAGTATTGTAAAATGAAAACATACCAATCAATTACACTATTGGCAATAATTGGTTCCATCATGGCAGTCACAGGCATGTCTGAACAAGAGGCATATGCTCAAGATGACAAAATACTATTCAAAATGATGGAGGTTAATGAGAAACTAGTGAAATTGCAAAATAATGAGGGGGAACTTGATAAATTTAGTTTAGCAAAATCAGCATTTCAGATCAAGCAAATCAAGAATGACATGTTAGAAATTAATGAAATGAATAATGGTAATGATGAGCGTTTAAACAAAATTTACTCATATCTAAAGGATAGTTATCAAAAGGCATTTGAAAATATTGAGAACGATGTAAAACAATACTCAAAAGAGAATGGATTATCTGCATCTGAGAAAAAACTTGTTTCTAAAATCATCAAGAGCAAATTGACATTTGAAAGTCAGGAAGTACAAGAGAACATAGAAAAAGAGAAAATCGACAGAATGATTACTGAAGTCAAAAAGACTGAGGCTAAAGAAAAATACCAAAAACTTGTTAATGAAATTGGTACAAAATTAGCAAATGATGCAAACGGCGGAATTGTTGAAAAGATTCATCACAAAGTTGCAATCAAAGAGATAATTTCATCCAAACAATTAGAATTAGCAGTTCCTGCAATTGATAGAATTATTCCACAAGTAAATGATGAAAAAATCAAAGAGAAACTTTATGCTGTAAAAGACAAAATCCAAACAATTCAAGAAAGAAAATTAAAGCAAACAGAAAATGAGACATTTGAACTATCTAGAGGACCTCAAGTAACTACACAGATCCCAATTCAATTCAATGAATTTGAAATTGGCTTTGGTGGAATTTTAAACCAAGCAATCGAAGATGAATTAATTGGCTCACTAAATGAAGTTCAACAAGTTTATGAGGAATTTGAAGTACAGACAATTGAATCAATTTTTGATGAAGAGATTATTTCCTCATTAGATGAAGTAATTGAAGTTACTGAAAAAGATGAGGAGCAATTAGAAAAGGAAAAAGAGAAGCAAAGAAAAGAATCTAGAGAAAGCAAATCAAACAACAAATCTAGCAAAGCCATCCTAGGCTCAGGAAATTCTGATAAGAGAAATGATAATGCAAATGACAGTAAAGGAAAAAGTGATGGAAAAGGTAATGGAAAATAATCAAACAAACCTGAACGGAATAATTTGATAAAAATTCTTTTAATCTAATTTAGCAAAGTTAACTTATGAAATCGCTTTCAATTTATGGAATATTTTTACTTAGTTTAGGATTGTTTTTAGGGACACCTGTATTTGGAGAAATTGATCTCCTTAGTAACATTACATTCTTGGATACGGGAATCATCCATTCAGATGAAAATCAATTTCAAATAAGCAACGAAATGAATACAAGGGAATTTTCCAATGGAAAAATAGTCAGGGTTTCGGGACAAACAATTGAAGGATTCCCATACATTACATATTCAAAGATTGTAGATGACAAAGTCAACACACATGGAATAATCTATGTAGGCGGAGAGTTTCTAAAATTATCTTTTGTTGAAAAGTTTACTGATGAAAATACAGAAGAAAAAGAAGATGACATGCAGATTCTAGTTCAATATACTCAAAGAGTTTATTCAAAACAGTACGCATCAATTGAAATTAAAACATATGATCCAGAACAAAACAGATTAAAGGATTTTAGTTTGAATTATGGGTTTTTGAGCAATGTTGACATTAAGGTTGTTGTGTTGGATGAAAACAATGAAGAGTTCTATTCAACAACAGGAGTAACAAATGATAAAGGATTCTTTGAAACAGAGTTTTTCATCCCTGAAAGATATCCTCAAGAAACTCTTACTGTAACAGTTTCTGCTGAAGATAATGACTCAAAATCTTCCAAGATTTTACAGATGTTTACACTTGGTGCAATTCCAGATAATGACAGTTCACCATAGCATAAAGACTAAATGAGCTAAAAAATTCTCAAAAACTATATTGATACATGGTCCATCTTTGGCAATAGGAGCAGTAATTTCTGCTGTTGTGTTAGTGATAGTGTTTATTGGCTTTGATGGTATGTCTAATGAACCTGAACTTGTAATGCAACCAACCCCCACAATTCAACCAGAGGGTCCTGCCAAAGTAACAATGCAGACATTTTTAGCAAATGGTTCACCCATGCTAGGAGCTGCTACTGCCCCAGTAACTCTAGTTGAATTTGGAGATTATCAGTGTCATTTTTGTAATGTTTTCTTTCATTCTACTGAAGGAGATATCTTGAAGAATTACGTGGAAACGGGTAAAGTGAAAATGATCTTCAAAGATTACAACATTATTGGTCCTGATTCAGTTAATGCATCACATGGTGCACATTGTGCAAATGATCAAGGAATGTTTTGGGAATATCATGATATTTTGTATAACAACTGGACTGGAGAAAATAATGGATGGGCATCATCAGAAAACCTAATGAAATTTGCACAAGAGATTGGACTAGATATGGACGTATGGTCTGAATGCATGATTAATGGTGAACATTCTCAAACCATAGTTGGCAGTAATGATGATGCAAGAGCACTAGAACTTACTGGAACTCCTGCATTTTTTGTAATTGGACCTGATGGTAAAGTAACAAGATTGTTTGGAGCCCAACCATACGATGTATTTGAGAGAGTCTTTGATGAAGAACTCAAAAAACAAAGCTAGCGATCAAAACACGCATAATTTGTCAAAAAAATTACCAAAATTTCCTTCCTAGTTATCTAGAATTTACCCGCTAACCTTATTAGGGAATTACCGGAGGCAAGCTTATGGCAGCTGGAATTGATGATATTGCAATATACATCCCAAGATTATACATTGATGCAGCGGATTTTGCAAATGCTAGAGGATTAGACCCTGTAAAATTACAAAAAGGTCTTGGGGTTTCTCAAATGGCAATAGTTGATGCCAATCAAGACCCCGCAATTTTGGCTGCAAATGCTTGTTTGAAGATTATGCAAAAAAACAAGCTATCTCCTGAAGATATTGGCAGATTATACGTCTCCACTGAATCATCATTTGATGAATCAAAGGCAATGAACTCTTTTGTTATTGGAATGTTAGAACAGGTCTATGGTCAAGGTGCATTTGAGCACTGTGGCGGTGTAGAGACCAAATTTGCATGTGTTAGCGGCTCTTATGCCCTATATGACAACACAAACTGGATTAGAGCAGGAGAAGCAGAAGGAAAACATGCGCTTGTCGTAGTCTCAGATATTGCAAAGTATGACATGGGTTCTAGTGGTGAGATGACTCAGGGAGCCGGTGCAGTGGTAATGCTTCTCAATGACAACCCAAGATTATTGGCATTTGACCCCAAAGTAACATCCACATCAATCAAAGATGAATATGATTTCTATAGACCATTTGGAAAAGAGACACCAATTGTTCATGGTCAGTATTCCAACATGTTATACATGATTCAAGTAAGAAAAGCACTTGAAGCATACAAGAAAAAGGTAATCTCTAGTAAGCTAATCAATATTGAACCAGGTGAGACAATTCTAGACCACATGGATTACATCAATATGCACTTGCCATACAGCAACATGGGCAAAAAGGCATTGGCATACTTGGTCAGACATGAATGGCGTCAACTTCCAAGATGGAAAAAAATATTACAACAAATCGGAATGGACGAACCAATTCCTAAAGATCCTCGCGGTACAATAGAATCAGTACTAGGTGATGAAGAGTTTATGGCAAAAGATCACGAGTTTACAAAACTGTTCACTAAAACTCCAGAATACCAGGAGGTCTATGAATCAAAACTTGCAAGTTCATTAATTGCATCAAGCATGATTGGTAACTTGTATACTGCATCATTGTATTTGGGATTCAGAAGTAGTTTGGAATTTGAGTATCAAAAAGGAATCGAGTTAGAAGGAAAGAGAGTAGGATTTGGATCTTATGGTAGTGGCAGTAGTGCAATGGTGTTTAGTGGTGTAATTCAACCAGAATTTGAGGAAATTGTAAAGAACATGAATTTGGAATCTGAAATTGGTGAGAGAAGAAGGCTAACTTGGGAAGAGTATGAAGAGTTGCATGAGAACAGACTATCACCAGAAGAATCCATGCTAAAATCTAAAAAAGAGTTTACATTAGTTCACGTAAAGACTGAAACTGAATCTCGTGGCGAGAGACGTTATATCTACAATGAGTAGTTTGTGGAAGCGATACTGATCAAAAATAATTTAACAAAAATAGTTATGGCATTAGCATAACTGCAGTTCCAATTATTGACACCACACCAATAAAGAATACTGCCCTCTCCCTGTGATCTTTTCTTAATTTTTTTTCGCTTATCATAAAATAATTTACTTGGTTTTTGATTTAAACTACTGTATCACAATTTTGCAAAAATAATAGACATTACCATTTTTGGAACTATTCCATACTCTTATCAATAATTTTGATTTACATGTATTAATCAAGCTTCAACATATTCATTGAATCGCTATCTTGGTATCAACACACAAACTTCCGATTTGGAGCTTGATTCTTTTGTATTATCAAGTTGAATAGTTTAGTTCACGCTTATCAAAAATGA
>JBHITY010000024.1:0-10223 GCA_042138585.1 Candidatus Nitrosopumilus sp. | reverse complement strand
GTATCTTGGGCAATGCGTCTTGCACCATTTGCAGCGTTTGGTCTTATGGCAGGAATTGTATCCAAAGTTGGACTTTCTGCATTAACGGGACTTGGTGCATACATGGCAACAGTAATTGCGGGACTCTTTATCATGATGATAGTATATGTTGTAATTATCAAGTTTTTTGCAAAAAGACCTCTATCCTCTACACTGTCAATAATAAAAGAACCCCAGCTTTTAGCTTTTTCGACATCTAGTTCTGCTGCAACAATGCCAGTATCTCTTAAGACAGCTGAAGAAAAATTAAAAGTGAAACCCAAGGTTTCTCAGTTCATCATACCTCTAGGTGCAACCATAAACATGGATGGTACTGCCATGTATCAAATTATTGCGGTATTTTTCTTAGCACAATTATTTGATGTTAATCTAAGTTTTACAACTATAATTCTTATTGCATTAACTTCGCTTGCAGCATCAATAGGCGCTCCATCTGCTCCAGGTACTGGAATTGTAATTCTTTCAACAATTCTGATTGCAGCAGGGCTTCCTGCAGTAGGAGTGGTTTTACTTTTAGGTGTAGATAGAATCTTGGACATGACAAGAACTATGGTAAATGTAACTGGAGATCTTACTGCATGTATGTTCTTTGACAGGAGAATAAAATCAGATGAGCCACCTGAAAGTGAAATTACATAGTTTGAGACTCTAGACTAAAAGAGTTTAGAATCTAAGAAAGCAAATGGCTTAACTGTGGATCTTTTGCAATATCTATTCTCAACTCCACACATCCTTGAGGATTTTCATCAGGGTATCTTTCACAAAATACTATTGCATCTCTAAAATACTCAACATGACAAGAATCCCATTCCTTTGAATTTTCTGTTAACATCTGACAATGTAGGTGTCCGGCAGAAAGCCTTTCCATCCATTCTTGTTTTTCTATCATTTCTTTTTGAAATTCTTCATCTGAAAAGACTGTGTTTTGTTGGGGATTTTCAATTACTTGCATATCTGCTTGTTTTTCCATTTGATCAATATGCCCCATTCCAAATATCACTGCAATAACAACTGCTGAAGCAATACCCAAATTGCGAAGTAGTTTTGTATTCAACAATTTCAATCACTACTAGACCATTTTTAATCATGTGGATAGGTGTAGACTACTAGATTTCTATAAAGCCAAAAAATGATTAACATCTAGTACATTGTCTTCATTCTTTTTCTTTTTCTAGAATCTTTCTCGTTGCGAGATGACTCTAAGGAATAATCATATCCAGGATAGAGGTTCTCAAATCTCTTATCGACACTTTGCTCATTTTCAGAATTTTCACTCATCTAATCACTGGCTCATTTTTTTGGTCTTATTGATGAGGGATGGTAAGATATGTAATGAAATAAACACAAATAATTTGAATTACATTGGCACTTCATGTCTAATCAAAGTCCGCATAATATTTCGAATCAGACTCTTCATCAAAGTCATAATTCTCATCAGAGTTTTCATAGTCATCATCATAGTAACTCATGGCAAGAGTGCGTTATTTTCCTAGGATTTAAACACAATGAACAATTTGTTCACATAGAATCTATTGTTGCTTTAGAATGATTGTAAAAAATCAAAAAAGAAAGATCAAAACTTTTGGGGAAGAACAGATTTTTTTAGCTATTACTTTTTCTTTTTATCCAAGGGGCTCACCAGTGGGCAAATTACATTGATGAGATAAAGAAATGATGATTTTTTCACTAACGTGGAGTTAATGCAACTCATTGATGTCTTAAATTAATGGCTGGTCGTGTTTAGTTGCCGTCAAAAGGTTTGTAGGCAAAACCAAGTTGGCAAAACACGGAATGAAAAACCTTCCCATACAGGTTTTGGTTGTAGAATCTGAAAAACAGGCTCCTTGGCAGATATGTCCTAGTTATGGGTTCTATTTTTTAGAAGAAAGTTAATCCATTTTCAAAGCATCTACCGTGTTATCGGGATTATGTCTTGCAACGGTAATATCAGTACTATTGTTAAAAAATACAATTTTTTCAAATTCAGGATCATCTTCAAAACAATATGGTTTTGGTGTAAAAATTGAAGTAATTCCTGTTTTACTATTCACACGGACATAAGTGCTGATGTTTTTTATTGAATAGATTGTTTTGTATGCGTTCAGCATATCTGTCATTTGATTAGGACTGTATTTCTCATGAGTCGTATTATAACAATCCATTGCTGAAGCAAAAACCAGATTGTCATGGTCTTGTTGTAATTCTTCTGAATGACAGTCAATGTGATAATAATCATCTATCCAATCACTTTCTTTGTCTAAAAACAACAACCCGATAAAATTTCCTTCATCTATCTCATTATTGCATTTAGAACAAATCATAAGAAATCGTGAAAATTATCTACTTTTAAGAATTAAGATAATTGTCCGTCATTTCTTTGATGATTATAGAGAATTAGTCCAAAAAGAGAACGCTTGATTGCAATTCAGACGTGGGACTTTAAGGACTAGAAATATTTGATAAAATTTGAATTTAAACTAGATATTGAAAATCAACATTGAGATTTCTATTTTATCCATAAAAAAAGAAATTCGTGCCTAACACATTAACAGAAATGTAACCTTTAGTAGATAACAGAAATTTGATAAGAATAATCCATTTTTGTGCCTGTTATCTCTAGACAGATTTCTGATCGCTGATCTATAAACTTTGTGAGCAAATTGATCATGCACTTCTGAAAATCTTCCAAATCCTTAATTGATTGATAGGATTTTGTTGGCACATGAGTGTCTCAAAGTTTTTGTCAAATACCAAAAAAAGTCAAAAAATTTCGCCTAAAATTCGACTATATCTCATTGACAAAGACAAGCATTACTTTATCAACGAAGGCTCTATGAAAAATGGATTTAGTTCTAAACTGACTATCTCAAAGAACAGAGACAGTGTACTCTCCGCATTTTCAAAAATGGCATTCTTGTTTGATGAAATTATTCGATTACGAATTGTACAACATTCTAATGAAAGTGATAGTAATGAATTACTCTATCTTTTGAATCTCGTCCCAATTAATAGAAAAATCAGAACGTTTCTAGATTGGAAAGTGTTTGGCCCTGAATTTACACGGGATATGTCTAGATTGTTTGAAGTAAGAAATGATACTGTTCATTGCATTTCTCTAAATGAAGTATCTTACAACCCAAAATCAAAAATTTCTTTATCAACTGCATCAGGATTCAAAAAATTTACATTTGATTTTCAAAAAGCATGGAAAGCGTTACTAAAAATCTATGTTAAAGAACAACAAAAATTGGATTTTCAAAAAATTTCTATAGATTAGGTTTTGTGATGGCGCCTTCTGCGGCAGAACCTACAAGTGTTGCAAATTTTGCCAATGCTCCTGTAGTATAATTTGGCTTTGGAGGACTCCACTCTTTTCTTCTATTTTCTAACTCTTCATGTGACACATGAAGATCAATTATGTTAGTTTCAGTATCAATAGTAATCTCATCATCATCTTTTACAAGTGCAATTGGACCTCCTACATAGGCTTCTGGTGCAACATGTCCTACCATGAATCCCCTTGTTCCTCCAGAGAATCTTCCATCTGTAACCATTGCAACTTTCTTACCTAGGCCTTGACCTACTAGTGCAGCAGTTGTTGCTAACATCTCCCTCATTCCTGGACCTCCTTTTGGTCCCTCATATCTAATCACAACAACATGTCCTTCATCAATCTCTCCTCTTTTTACTGCCTCAAATGCTAATTCTTCTCTATCAAAGACACGTGCCTTGCCTGTGAATTTTGTCATTTCTACACCTGCAGTTTTGATCACTGCGCCATCTGGTGCAAGTGAGCCTTTGAGAATTACTGCTGTACCCACATTGTGAATTGGGTTTTCCATAGGTCTGATAATTTGTTGTTCTGTTTGAGGCAAAACCATGGAATTCAAGTTTTCTTTGATAGTTTTTCCAGTAATTGTAATACAGTTTTCATTTAATAATCCCTTGTCAAGTAATCTCTTTAGAACAAATGGAATTCCTCCAATTTTGTCAAGGGAATTCATTACATAGTTTCCACCAGGTTTCATGTCTGCAATATGTGGTGTCTTTTTTCTTACTCTTTCAAAATCATCATATGTTAATTTGATATTTACTTCATTTGCAAGTGCCAGCAAATGTAAAATTCCATTTGTTGAACCTCCAACTGAATTTAACATTGTAATTGCATTTTCAAATGCCTCAAAGGTGAGAACTTCTCTTGGTCTGATATCCATCTGTAGTGCTTTTGCACATGCTACTCCTGTATCGTACACCATCTTCTCCCTTCTGTCATCTTCAGCAGGAGGGCTGGCACTACCTGGTAATGCAAGACCTATGGCTTCTGAAATTGATGCCATTGTATTTGCTGTAAACATCCCTCCACAAGATCCTTCATTTGGACATGCTGTGTTCTCAATATTTTTTAGGCCCTCAAGTGATAATTGCCCTGCATCATATGCCCCGACTGCTTCGTAGACATCTACAACTGTTAGTTCTTCTCCATTTAACATTCCTGGCATGATAGTTCCTCCATAGACAAATACTGATGGAACATTCAATCTTGCCATTGCCATCATTGTTCCTGGAAGACTTTTGTCACATCCTGCAATTCCTACTAGTGCATCATATTGATGTGCCCTTACCATTAACTCGATAGAATCAGCAATTACTTCACGAGAAATCAATGATGATTTCATTCCTTCATGTCCCATTGCAATTCCATCACTTACTGCAAT
The DNA here is from genome assembly GCA_042138585.1 of Candidatus Nitrosopumilus sp. Taxonomy (GTDB): domain Archaea; phylum Thermoproteota; class Nitrososphaeria; order Nitrososphaerales; family Nitrosopumilaceae; genus Nitrosopumilus. The sequence goes on along the minus strand of JBHITY010000024.1, from coordinate 5,469 downwards.
TGTTGAAAATTCTCTAGGTGTTGCACCTGCATCTGAAACACCTTCTTTTGCTTTGAGTGCTAATCTTGGAAGGTGGATGTTACATGGAGTTGCCTCATTTCCTGTATGGCATACTCCAATCATTTGTTTTGATAAATCACTATCATCTAATCCCATAGCTTTGTACATTGCTCTTTGAGGGGCACGAGAAGTGCCTTCAACAACATTTCTGCTAGAGATTCCTTCCATAGGTAAAATTCTTGATTGCTATAATTTAGACTTTGTTTTAAAATCGAATCTTGAAATTTGATTTAATTTTAAATTCAAAATAAGAAAAAGTGCCTATTGACCAAAAATTTCTATTCCACTTGAATTATTCCTTGCTTTATTAGAAATTCTATGCCCAATACAAAAGAATTCTCATCTATTGAACCATCAGCCCACCATTTTGCATTATTCTTTACCCATACAGGAATCTCTTTTGAGGAACTAGTTGTCTCCACAACTGAATGAACATTCATAATTTTTTCTTTGATTAAGAACTGAATACCCTGAACAAAGGAACCATCATCAATTGCCCCATCAGCCCACCATCCTGCATTGTTCTTTACCCATGCAGGAATCTCTTTTGAGGAACTTGGAGTTTGAGTTTTTTCTTCATTTTCTGAATTTTTTATTAATTCTAGGTCAAATTTGGAATAGAGATATTTTGGCAAATCTATAGAATCTTTACCAATCAAAACAAGTTGAATCTCATATTTTCCTACTTGTGAACTTCCAAATTCTCTTATTTCATTTCCTTGAGGTAATGTAATTCCCAAGACTTTTTGATTTCCACCAGTGTTCAACTCTTCCATTCCGTTAGGATGGGTAATTGAATATCCATATCTGACATTTTCTATATATTCACCATTTTCAAAAAATGCTAGACTGAGCGTCAACTCTTTTTCTTGTGAAAAAACTGAATCATATTGAATTAATGCTGAAAACTGATCATCAAATTGAATTTCTTTTTTTATAAAAGTTGAATCATTACCTGGCATAATGGAAATTTTCAGATTGTCTGAATTGTTTTTAATTTTCTTAAGATTATCTTGATCAATCATAAAATGGATTACATTGGAATTCTTTTTTGATATGGTATCGTAGTGTAATGCGTTTGGTATGACCAATTTATCATTCACAATAGTAGTAAAACCATAAACTTCTTCAAACCCAAGAAATGATTTTGGAAACTCAAAGGAGTTCTTCAAATGATTTGTGTGCTCTAAATGATTCCAGTCAAAAGGCATTTCAAATGATAATTTTTTTGTCTCTGAATCAAAAATCATATCCGATATAGGATCTTGATAATTTTTTACAGGGATTTTGTATTCATTTTGATTAATTGATATGGTGAAAATTTTTTCAGATGGAATAAACAATATTGTTTCAAATTCAATGTCTTCAGATGTCTGAGTTTTTGGATTTTTTGCTCCAATAATTGATGTCTTAACTATGTACTCTCCACTCTCATGAAAAACTGGACCTGAAATTACTGGTGTACTTGATGGTGAAGAAACAAGTGCATTTGGAACAATAGGGTCATTTTCACCATAATATGTGGTACACTTCCACAACTCTTTTTCTTCACAATCTAATTTTGGTTTGATTTTTAGATTCAACTCTCCATCTTTATCATAAAACATTTGATTTGCAACTAGTTGTGTACCTTGAAATATTTGGACTCTGTATGTCACACTTTCAATATTCATATTTGATGCAGTATCAAACAATCGAATGTTCAAATCTGCACTGGAATCTTTTCCAACTGTGTAATCTAATGGAAAGATTGTTGTGCTAACTGTTAATTCTCCATCACCAAATGATACTGGTGGTGCTTGCTCTCCTCCATGATGTTGGGCAAATGCCAAAGGTACTGAGAATAAAACCAATAAAGTAATGCTAAAAATTAGAAATTTCATAATCTGACTGATTTTTTACTATATTAGAACACATCTGATTTTTCGAAATTCGTATTGGAATTAATTTCATTGAGTTTAAATTCTAATTGTCTTGCTGATTCACATGGAACAAAAGGCCCTTGAATGCCCTGTTTGTAAAGGCAACAAAGCCGAAATTGCAGGTGAGAATGTAAAACTTAGCGGCAGATTTGAGGATAAAGAATTTCTTACAACAGATTTGACCGTTCTAAGATGTGTGCGATGTGGATATTACATGTTCTTTGATAAAATGGCACAATTTACAACAAAAGAATCCTAAAATTCTATTTAACTAGCATTTGGCTCTCTAATTCTATTAATTGACCTTCAATCTCTTCAGGTGTCTCTCCACCATATGATATCAAAATTCTATCATCTTCCATGATTTCAATATCTCTGATGTCGTCCACTTGATTTCCATTATAGAAGAATTTTAGAGAATAATCTTCGTTGGTACAGAAAGATCTACCATCTTGGAAAACAAAGCATTGGTCATCAAGACCTAATGATAATGTCTCAAATAGGTATCCTAGAGTAACACCTGTTGCATGTTTGTGTACTGTTGAACCATCTCTTCCTTCAAAGTGAATCCAACTTGATTTGATTTGGTATGCTGGTGCTGAAAAGTCAAAGGTATCACCAAATATTCTTACTGAAATTGCAGCGTGTGCGTGATCACTTCCCAATGCTCCTGCATTCTCAGGTCCACCTGGAGCGGTACTTTGATCCATTGTAACAAACATCCATCCTGCATATCCTACGATTACTGCAATTACTGCCAAAACCCCAACTGCAATCAGAGTGTTCTTTCTTTGCTGTGCTGAATGTTTTGTAGCATAATTTTCACGTTTTTGTTCACGTTCTCTTCTCTCTTTTCGGCCCATAGGATGTTCAAACTCTCAAATTTGCCCTAATTAACCATTCGATAAACTCGTATCAGACATAATGGTTTTCTAACAAATAATAAATAAAATCACAAATTGCTGAATTTATGACGTGTATCTTTTGTGATATTTTAGATGGTAAAAGAGATGGTCATATTCTGTATGAAGATGACTTGCATGTATCATTTTTGGATAGATATCCAATTGACGTAGGTCACAGTTTGGTAATTCCCCGTGAGCACCATGAGAGAATTACTGAGATGACTCCTGAAAATGTTGGAAAACTTTTCTCACTTGTTCCCAAGATTGCCAAAGCTATTTTGACTGGCGCACAAGCTGATGCATTTAGTATTGCTCAAAATAACGGGCGTGCAGCAAAACAGATAATCCCACATGTACATATTCACATTATTCCAAGATACAACAGTAAAGGAACAATTTGGACTAAACGACAAATTTCAAATGATTCTGAACTAGAAGAATTGGCAAAAAAGATTCGCAGTGCTATTTAGTGTGGCCTGGATTATATCTTAAAATCGCACCAATCTTTCCAAGACTTGCTAACATGTTTCCATGCTCTGCACTTCCTGATATTACCTCTAATTTTGAACCTGTCTTTGATGCTATTAGTTCTAAATAATCTACAATATCTTGCTCGTTTGCTTCTACTTCCATAGAGTTGCAACTTGGACATGGATTGTTGGTGTATTCAGTTTTCTTTGGAATCACATCGGGTCTTTCAACAATGTCTTCTTGAAGGTGATTACATCTTTTACACAATCCTTCAACTCTGTTCAAGTTTGTATTATCCGTAATGATCAGAGTTTCTACAACATTGTTTTTTAGAAATTCAATCACTTCCTGCAATCCGTATGAACCTTTTCCAGTGTTTCCGTTAATTTCTCTAAATAATGCTTCAACCAATTTCTTCTCTTCGACCAGTCTAAAGTTTCCTAAAATGTCTGATGATTTTGCAAATGCTTCTCTTATCCCTTCTGCACCTGAATATGATGAATCAATTGTTGCAATAATGTTATTTTGTAATCTGTATTCTAGATAGTTTCCATTGATGAAATCTTCTTTTGTAGGACCTGGTCCTGAAATGACTAGTCCCTTTACAGGATAAATGTCGATAAAGTATTCTCTTGTTGTCTGAGCAACTCTGTTAAAATAATATGTCAACTCCATCTCTCTGAGTTTTTGGAATCTTTTTGCAGACTGTCCACCTTGTCTATGTTTTCCTGCTACTCCTGAACCTGTTTGAGATAAAACCTCAATTTTATCTCCGTGTAACAAACCCCACCCTGCATCCTTGGAATCAATTGCCAAAAATCCAATCAAATTATCGTCTTTAAGCATGTCTTTTAGAATGTCTACATGGAAATGATCATCACATCTGTAGAGATATTGATTCAAATCTTTTGGAGGGTCTATCTCCCAAACTTTTACTACTTCACTTCCTAGTGGGCCTCCTTCTTCAGGTGGTAACGCACCACAAAACATCACTAGACCTCTTTCAGGAGTTTTCTTGTAGAGCTTCAATCTCTGAACTACCTTACCCAAGGAATCTACAACATGGGTTCTAGTAAGATCTGATTTGATATTGTCTGCTGTGCCTTGTTCTTGTTGAAGAGCACCAATAATTTCATGAAGTTGTTTTCCTTTTGGAATGTATACTGTTATTAGTTCCGTTCCACGACCTGATTTTCTAGATAACTCTTCCAATGTTTTTCTGATTTTATAGATTTGAACAGAATCTTGCTTTTCTATGTCTATTTTACCCATTTGTGATTTCTCCAAACTGTGCAGATATTAATTTTGATTGATTGTTTTGCATATTATGACAACTCATCAATTGTTTTTAGAAACACTTCCAATGGTTGATTTCCCCTTATTTTGATAATTTTTTCATCATTGAATACTAGAAATGAAGGTGTTGCATCAATTCCAATCTCTCTGCCAAAGTCATACAATGCATTTACCTTATTTTGATATTTATGTTCATCAAGACATTTGTTGAATTCTTGTAAATCCAAAGATACTGTTGATGCAAATCTATCCACCGATTCTCTGGTAACCCAACCTGTTCTTTCTCCTCCCCAATTCTCGTAAAGTTCATCATGATACTCCCAATACTTTCCTTGATCTTCTGCGCAATATGATGCCTCTGCAGCAAGCACTGAGTCAGGACCATTTAACGGAAAATCTTTGAAAACAAGTTTTACTTTACCCGTTTTTATGAAATCCTCATTTAACACATCTAGGGTATTTTGATGAAACTTGTAACAAAATGTACATTGATAATCCCCCCATTCTAAAATTGTAATTTGTGCATTATTATCTCCTAATAGTGGAGACCCATTTTCAATGAGTTTTGTTGGTGTCAAACTAGTAGTAGTTTTTTCTGATTCGGGATAAAATAGTAAAAAGCCTCCTGCAATAATGCCTATAACAATAGGGATTATTAGAAAATAAAATTTAATCATGTTCTATTTTTTCCAAGTGCTAGTAAAAGTCTTCTTTAATTTGTAGCAATGGTCCAAAGTGCTGAATTTTTTGCAGATATCTCTGCTACAAAAGAATCATCTGATGATGAAATAATGACGATGTCACCTTCTGATGGA
>JBHITY010000023.1:0-10280 GCA_042138585.1 Candidatus Nitrosopumilus sp. | reverse complement strand
GATGACATCAAAAAGGTAGGTGTCTTTCTTACTGCATTTGCAATAATTATTCCTCTATTCAATGGAACAATCGGTGTTCTGGTATCAACTGCATTAGGATTGAGTGTGGGTGGCGCAGTAATGTTTGGGTTGCTTATGGCTAGTGCTTCATTTATTGCAGCTCCTGCCGTTTTACGTCATGCAATTCCACAAGCAAAACCAAGTTTGTATATCACATCTGCCTTGGGAATCACATTCCCATTTAACATCATAGTAACATTGCCAATACTGTTTACATTATCTACATTCCTTCATTCTGGAGAAGCGATAGACTTATTCCATTTCATTACGGAGGGATTCTAATGAAACTGTACAATGTTAAACTACTAACAATTACTTGTGAGATTTTAGCACAAGAAAATATTATAGAGATTCTAAAAAAACATGAAATCACTGGATATACCACCTATGAGGTTGATGGAAACGGTGCACGTGGTTTACGTGGTCAGGGATTGAAAACTGAAAAGAATGTCAAGGTTGAAGTGATCATGAGAGAAGAAAAACTACAGGATATTGTAGAAGAAATATCTAGAACACTATTTGCAAATTATGCTATTGTACTTTATGTTAGTGATGTAGGTGTACTGCGACCTGAAAAATTCTAACAACAAGAATCATCTGAACACAAAACTGGCATCTTTTTACTAGCGTTTGTGACATTTGAGATTAATTCTGATAACTGATTGTTTGAAATTGCATACATTGCTTTTTTTCCTTCGTCTCTAGACTTTACAATTCCGCATTTTTTGAGTGTCTTTAGATGATGTGACACTAGTGGTTGATCTTTTTCTAATTTTTCTACAAAATCATTTACACACAATTCTTTGTTTTTTTGTAATAGTTCTAAAATCTCAAATCTTGTATCATCACATATGCACTTTAATAGACTGACACCATTCATATCAATTTAGATTTATATAAACTACTATTTATGTGATGATATGGAAAATGTGCTATTTGTGTGCGTGGAAAACGCTGGACGTAGCCAAATGGCTGAAGCTTTTTTCCGAAAATATGCTCCTGCAAAATACCATGTGATTAGCGCAGGGACTACTCCTTCTTCTCAACTAAATCCTGTCGTAGTTGAGGTTATGAAAGAAGTTGGAATTGACATGACTCAACAATCTCCAAAAACACTATCTGATGATATGATAAACAATTCTTCTAAAACAATCAACATGGGGTGTATTGATAAAGAATCATGTCCTGCATTATTTGTTAAAGACGTACTTGATTGGAATATTTCAGATCCTAAAGAAAAATCAATTGATGATGTAAGAGAAATTCGTGATCAAATCTTAAAAGAAGTTTCACTACTTGTTGAATCTCTTGAGGAATAATTTTGGCTTATTCAAATTTACAGATTTTTATTGTGGAATTAATTGGAACTTTTATTCTTGTTATCTTTGCAACTGGTTCTATTGTTTATGATGCAGAATTTTTTGATGGGCAATTAGGAATTCCATTTGCTGCAGTTGCTCCATTTATCGCATTACTAATTGGTGTCTATTCTTTTGGTAAAATATCTCTTGCACATTTTAATCCCGCTGTAACAATTGGATACTATATCACTGGACACATAACCAAAATTCAGATTCTATATTATTTTGCAGCTGAAATCATCGGTGCACTATTGGGTTCATTATTTGTCATGAAAGTTATTGGTGAAAAAGCAAACCTTGGTGCTAATGCTCCAAACTATGACTTTTCATTAGGTTTGATTTTTCCAGTTGAAGTATTGGCATCTGCAATGCTTATGGGAGTAATCTTCTATGTGGTCTATACAAAAGGACTGAGAGGATTTAGTGGTGTTGCAATTGGTGGAATTGTCGGATTGGATATTTTGTTTTTAGCATTTATCTCAGGGGCTTCTATGAATCCTGCAAGGGCCCTAGCTCCTGCATTACTATCTGGCACTTTTAGTGATTTGTGGCTATACTGGACTGCTCCTTTTGTTGGAACCATAATTGTGGCTTTTCTATTTCGTGGCAAATTTCAAGCCCAAAGAGCCTCAAATTAGGAATAATAATGACCCAAATTAACATCAAATGTTGAGCAATTCTAAACTGTTCTCAGATGCCAAAAAAGTAACTCCTTCAGGCGTCAATAGTCCTGTCAGATACTTTGAGCCATACCCATTTTTCACAAAAAAGGCAAATGGTGCATACATTTGGGATGCTGATAATAGAAAATTAATCGATTTTTGCAATGGTTATGGTGCATTGCTTTTGGGACACAGAAGAAAGGAGATCATTGATTCTGTTTCAAAACAACTAACCAAAGGTACTCTCTACTGTACTCCTACAGAAGCAGAAACTGAACTTGCAAAACTAATCATTGATAATTTCCCATCAATTGACAAGGTTCGATTAATGAATACTGGTGGTGAGGCAACAATGACTGCAATCCGTTTAGCTCGTGGTTTTACAAAAAAGAAAAAGATTATCAAATTTGAAGGGTGTTATCATGGCGCTCATGATTCTGTTTTGGTAAAAGCAGGATCTGGTTCAGCTCACAATGGAATTTCAGTTTCTGATGGTGGGTTAGATGAAGTCTCAAAGAATACTTTGGTTGTTCAATACAATAACATTGAAGATTTACAAAAAACAATTCAGAAAAACAAAGACATTGCAGGAATAATTGTTGAACCAATTCTTGCTAACATGGGACTGATTTTACCTGAGAAAAATTTCTTGTCTGATTTACGAAAAATTACTAAAGAAAACAACATTCCACTAATCTTTGATGAAGTAGTTACTGGATTCAGAGTTGCACCTGGTGGTGCACAAGAACATTTTGGAATAAAACCTGACATTACTACAATGGCCAAGGCCCTGAGCAATGGATTTACAATTTCTGCAGTTGGAGGCAAAAAGGAGATTATGGATTTACTTTCTCCAGGTGGCAAAGTCTATCAGGCAAGCACCTTTGCAGGCAACCCAGTATCAGTCAGTGCTGCAATTGCATCTATCAAGACCATAAACAAACTCAGAAACAAACTATACTCCAAACTTGAGAGATTCAATCTTTTGTTCTCTACTGCACTTGATGATATGGCAACTGACATGGGAATTCCTCACCAAATCAACTTTGCAGCATCAATGTTCCAGATTTTCTTTACAAACAAGCCTGTTACAAACTATGAAACATCAAAGAAAGCAAATGCAAAGAAATTCCAAAAATTATTCCAAACCTTACTCAAAAAAGGAGTGTTCATTGCACCATCTCAGTTTGAAGTAGTCTTTTTGTCTGATGCCCACACAGAAAATGATCTAAACAAAACACTCGATGCATATCACTCTGCTCTCAAATCGGTGAAAAATTGAAGTACATTGTAGGGGCTAGAGGAAGCCAATTATCAGTTGCTCAAACAAACTTGGTAATTGAGGAACTAAAAAAAGCAAACCCTGATGCAGAATATGAAATAAAAACAATTACAACAAAAGGAGATACTGACAGTCGACCATTATTTACAATAGATCAAAAAGGAATTTTTGAAAAAGAGATTGATAGAGCAGTTGCACAAAAAGAAGTTGATTTTGCAGTACATAGTCTAAAAGATGTTCCTTCAGAATTGGATGAAAATCTAACACTAGCTTGCATTCCTAAAAGAGAAACAGTCAATGATGTGTTTATTTCTCCAGACGGTTCTACTCTTGATTCTATAAAATCTGGTACAGTAATTGGAACAAGTTCACTTCGTAGAGCAGTACAGATATCGAGAAAAAGACCCGATGTTACAGTAAAACCAATTCGTGGAAACATTGAAACTCGAATAAAAAAAGCATCTGGAGAAAACTATGATGCAATAGTTCTTGCAAAGGCAGGAATCTCTAGATTGGGAGTTGATGTAAAGTATACAGAATTATCAACTGATGATTTTGCTCCGTCTCCTGGGCAAGGGGCAATTGCTATTGTAGCACGAGCTGATGATTCTAAAACAATTGAGATGCTCAAAAAGATTGAAGATCTTGATTCCCGTTTAGAAATAGAAGCAGAGCGTGCACTATCTGACTTTGTTGATTCTGGATGCAGATTCCCTGTAGGTGCATATGCAAAGTCTATAGGTTCTGAAATGACTTTGACTGTAACTGCATTCTCTGTTGATGGAAAACAATCTCTTCACGTAAGTAAAACTGGAGACAAAAATAATCCAAAATCTCTTGGTCATAGTGCAGGAGAAGAATTACGTGAGAAGGGCGTAAATGATCTTGCATTAAATTGGAGAGAAAAAGTGGAGGAATGGAATAAGACATGACAGGAAAAGTGTATCTTGTTGGGGCAGGACCTGGTGACAGTAAACTAATCACACTTCGTGCAGTTGAACTTTTGAAAAAAGCAGACGTTGTATTGTATGATAGACTGGTAAGCAAAAAAATCGTCTCAATGATTCCAAAAAAGGCTGAAAAAGTCTATGTCGGTCGCGCAGTAGGTGATGATACCACTCACCAAAACACTACAAATGATTTGATGGTAAAATATGCAAAATCAAAAAAGAATGTTGTTAGACTAAAGGGAGGAGATCCTATAATCTTTGGACGTGGTGGAGAAGAAGCAGAATTTCTTAAAGAAAACAAGGTAAAGTACGAAATTGTTCCAGGTATTACTTCGGGAATTGGTTCTGCCACTTATGCTGGAATTCCACTTACTCATAGAAAACATGCCTCATCTGTAGTCTTTGTAACTGGTCATGAGGATCCTGAAAAGAAACAAGAGATTGTAAAGTGGAAACGACTTGCAAAGTCTGTAGATACTATCGTAATCATGATGGGATTATCTAGAATTGATATCATTTGTAAACAACTAATTGCAGGTGGAATGGATAAAAAAACACCTGTTGCAGTAATTCAAAACGGAACTACTCCTAAACAAAAAATGATTAAAGGAACTGTTACAAACATTGGAAAAAAAGTCAAAGAAAATAAAATAACTCCTCCTACTAATATTATAATTGGAAATGTTGTTGATTTGTCAGAAACTATTGGGTGGAAATAATGCTTGATGGAAAAACAATAGCAATCACTCGTTCTCTTGATGATGCTTCAGAATTTATCTCTCTAGCAGAACAAAACAATGCAACCCCAATAGCATTACCAACTATTGAGCTTGTTAGTAAGGGTGAAAAAATTGTTGATGAGTTTTTAGATTCTGTAAAAACATACAATCCTGATTATTCTGTTTTTATGAGTTCAAAGGCCGTGAAACTTCTCTTTGATACTGCAAAAGAATCAGGAAAACTTGAAACTCTACAACTAGCTATTGCAAATACCATTGTAATCTCTGTTGGTCCAAAAACAACCATTGCTGTTGAAGAACAAGGCATCAAAGTTAATCATCAACCTGAAAAAACATTCTCTTCTGTAGGTGTTGGAGAATTATTTACACAACTCAATGCAGTTGGAAAAAAAGTCATTGTTCCTAGAAGCGGTGCATCTACTCCATTTCTCAAAGAATTACTAAACAAAATTGGAATCGATGTATCTGAAATTCATCTCTATGATGTATGTGCCTTTAGAGATACATCACAATGGAATGGATTCAGAGAATTATTCTCACAAAACAAGGTTGATGGTGTCGTGTTTACTAGTGCATCTTCTGTTAGAGGATTCTTTGAGATAATGACCAAAGATTATGATGAAAACTCTTTGCTTGATAACCTTGCAAAAATCTCTGTAGTTTCCATTGGACCATTCACTTCAGATGAATTAAAGAAATTCAAAGTCAAGAACACAGTTGCTGAAGTTCATACTGTTGCAGGTGCATTTGAAGCAATGAAAAATACTCTTACTGTTGCATAATTAATGATCAAATTCTAATACTTTGAAATTCCTTTCAAATCATGGAGTATGAAATTAAAAAGAAGATCCATATTACATGTCCTCACTGCGAAAAAGCAATAGAGACTGAAATTGAAATCGAGATAGAAATCGAAGAGAAGAAAAAGAAAGACAAAAACAAAGACAAGAAAGAAATGAAAAACGATAAGAAAAAATCAAAAAAGAAATCAATGAAATAACTCACACCTGAAAATTTTAGCTCATCCTATTTAGCTCCGCCTATTTTTCCTCATGTATTTATAATATAACGGGGTTATTTTGCTCATGGCAACTGAAAACCTTGACATGGATTATTCAAAATATGATTTTAAAGACTCTACAGAAATGTACGTCCACCTTAGCAAGAAAGGCCTGACTAAGGATACTGTAATCGAAATCAGTAAAATGAAAGATGAGCCAGAATGGATGCTTGATTTTAGATTACGTTCTTACGAAGTTTTTATGAAAAAACCAATGCCAACTTGGGGTGGAGATCTTAGTCTCATAGATTTTCAAAATATCTACTATTATGCAAAAGCATCTGAGAAAACAGAAAAGAACTGGGATGATGTTCCAGAAGATGTCAAAAATACTTTTGACAAATTAGGAATTCCAGAAGCTGAAAAGAAATTCTTAGCAGGTGTCGGTGCACAATACGAATCTGAAGTTGTATATCACAGTTTAAGAGAAGATTTAGCAAAACAAGGTGTTCTCTTTTTAGATACTGATGCAGCTCTAAAAGAACATCCTGAACTTTTCAAAAAATATTTTGGAAAAGTTATTCCTCCAGAGGATAACAAATTTGCAGCATTAAATAGTGCAGTTTGGAGTGGTGGTTCATTCATCTATGTTCCACCAGGTGTCAAAGTTGACATGCCACTTCAAGCATACTTTAGAATTAATGCTGAAAACATTGGTCAGTTTGAAAGAACACTGATTATTGTTGACGAAGGTGCAGATGTACATTACATTGAAGGTTGTACTGCTCCTGTTTACTCTTCAGAGTCATTGCACTCTGCAGTTGTTGAGCTAGTTGCACACAAAGATGCACATCTAAGATACACAACAATCCAAAACTGGAGTAACGATGTTTACAATCTAGTAACAAAACGTGCTTATGCATATGAAGGTGCAACAGTTGAATGGATTGATGGAAACATTGGAAGTAAACTTACAATGAAATATCCTGGAGTCTACCTTATGGGCGAACGTGCTTATGGTGAAACATTATCCATTGCATTTGCAGGTAAAGGACAACACCAAGACACAGGCGCAAAAATGGTTCACATGGCACCAAACACTACCTCTAAAATTACATCCAAATCAGTAAGCAGATTGGATGGCCGTTCCACTTACAGAGGATTACTCAATGTAGCAAAAGGTGCTACCAACGTAAAGTCTACTGTAAGATGTGATGCATTACTCCTTGATGACACATCAAAAACTGATACTTATCCATACATGGAAATCAATCAAGAAGATGCAACAATTACTCACGAAGCAACAGTTGGAAAAATTGGAGATGAACAAATCTTCTATCTTATGACTAGAGGATTTACAGAAGAAGAAGCATTGTCTCTAATTGTTAATGGTTTCATGGAGCCATTCACAAAAGAACTTCCAATGGAATATGCAGTAGAGTTAAACCGTCTCATCAAACTTGAGATGGATGATTCTGTAGGATAGTCCTATTGGTTGTGGTAAAATGTCTCAAGAAACACTATCAAAACTTGATGAATCTCACATCAATGAAATTTCTTCATCAAGAAATGAACCTGATTGGTTGAAAGATTACAGAAAAAATTCTCTTTCAATTTACTCTACTCTTCCAATTGAGATGTCTCCACTTTACAACAAATACACAGATGCAAAAAGACTAAACCCTGAAAAAATCTCAATTGCATCCTCCACAAAAGACACAATTCCTGATTTTCTTAAAAAGAGACTTGGAGAATTAGAAAATGAAATTTGTATTATTCAAATTGGAACTAATATTCACAAAATCAACCTTCCTGATGATCTAAAATCAAAAGGATTAGTCATTTCCTCTATCTCTGATGCAATTCAAAACAACGCTGAACTTGTAAAAAAAGCACTAGAGGCATCAAATTCTAATGATGACAAGTTTACCGCCTTGAATAACGCTGCATTTAACTCTGGAGTATTTATTCACATTCCAAAAAACTTTGTTTTAGAAAAACCAATCCACTTCTTATCTTGCTTATCTGATGATGGATTATCTACCATCTCTAGAAATGTAATATTTGCAGATGAAAGTAGTAAAGCATCTATTGTCCAAGAATTATACTCTCCAAAAACTGAGACTCAACAAGCATATCTTGAATTGCTCAACACAAATGTTGCTGCAAATGCCGAATTAAGTCTCACAACTTTACAAATGATGGACCAAAACTCTGTTAATTTCTCAACTAGAAGAACTGACTTGGCACAAGACGCTACTGTAAACTGGTACTCTGGTCTATTTGGCTCTGTATTGTCCAGATACAAAATTGATTACTATCTCAATGGAACTGGTGCATCCTCAAATGAGTCTGAAGTTGTATTTGGAAACAATGATCAACATTTCGATATTCAAACAAACATGAATCACCAAAGTCCTGCAACTGAAGCCAGAGTTGTAGAAAAATCTATTCTTAAAAACAGATCAAAATCCCTTTTCAAAGGAATGATTAGAATTAAAGAAAATGCAGCAAAATCAAATTCATTTTTGTCAGGCCGTTCCATTCTATTAGATAAGAATGCCAAATCTGATGCAATTCCTGGACTGGAAATTCTAACAAATGATGTGAAGGCAACTCACTCTGCATCTGTTGCACAAATTGATGAAGAACAAATATTCTATCTCAAAACCAGATGTTTGAGCCATGAAGAGGCTGAAAGAACTATTGTTGAAGGATTTTTGGAGCCATTATCAAGAAAAATGTCTTTCCAAGTTAGAGCCTGGATTGCATACCTAATTGAGTCCAAATGGGAAAACCGAGAGTTGACAATTAACACTGATGAAGAACTAGCAAAATTTGTTGAAATTGAAGAGACAAGATACAACGAAGATGCTGAAATTGAACAACACTACAAATACCGTTAACAGGAGATGTTAGAACTTGCAAAGTACTCAATCTTCATTTGAAAATTTAAGAAAAGACTTTCCAATCCTTGAAAGAACTGTTAGAGATAACAAACATCTAGTTTATCTTGATAACGCATCTACTACACAAAAACCAAACCAAGTAATTGATGCCATTACTGATTACTATCAAAATCATAATGCAAATATTCACAGAGCAGTTTATGCCCTCGCTGAAGAAGCAACAGAAGCTTATGAGAGTACTAGAGATAAAATTGCAAATTTTATCAACATAAAAGATAGACAAGAAATTATCTTTGTAAGAGGAACTACTGAGGCAATCAACCTTGTTGCATATTCTTGGGGACGTCCACACATCAATGAAGGGGACATTATTGTCACTACTGAATACGAACATCATAGTAATATCGTTCCATGGCAACTTCTTACACAGGAAAAAGGCGCAAAACTAGAATACATTGGAATGGATGACAATGGAGAGTTAATCCTAGATGATCTTGATAAATATCTTGCAACAGGTAAAGTCAAACTTGTTACATTTAGTTTAATGTCAAATGTACTTGGAACAATTACAGATGCCAAAAAAATTATTGAAAAATGCAAGGCTGCTGGTGTTCCCACTCTAATTGATGGAGCTCAAGCAGTTCCTCACATGAAAGTTGATCTAGAGGATTTAGGCTGTGATTTCTTTGCATTTTCAGGCCACAAGATGCTAGGTCCAACTGGAATTGGTGTTCTATGGGTTAGAAAATCAGTTCTCAATACAATGAGTCCTTTCCATGGAGGCGGTGACATGATTCGTGAAGTTCACAAATATGAGACCACTTGGAATGATTTGCCTTACAAATTTGAAGCAGTAACTCCTAACATTGCTGATGTTGTAGGATTAGGTGCTGCAATTGATTATCTAACTAAAATTGGAATGGACAACATTCGTCAACACGAAATTGAACTAACAAAGTATGCAATTGAAAAACTATCTAATGTCAAGGGTCTTCATATCTATGGAACTAAAGATATCTCAAAACGTGGAGGTGTTATCTCATTTAATTTTGCAGATGTTCATCCTCATGATGTTGCACAAATTATTGATGAAGAAGGAATTGCAGTACGTTCTGGTCATCACTGTGCACAGGTATTGATGGAGAGACTAAATGTTGCTGCTACTTCTAGAGCCAGTTTTTACATTTACAACACTAAGGAAGATATTGATGTACTAGTAAATTCATTAAATACTGTGGCAAAGGTGTTTAAGTTATGAGTAGTAATGCTGACATTTACCATGAAATGATTGTGGATTATTCAAGAAATCCTGTAAA
>JBHITY010000022.1:4167-10334 GCA_042138585.1 Candidatus Nitrosopumilus sp. | reverse complement strand
ATTTGTGAAACCCCGATTCTACATGAAGATATTTTTGAACACCATCCAACTGTCATTAGAGGAATAATGATGCAAAAACTAAATCTTGATTTTGAAGAAAATGACCTAATCTTGGGAATAGATCCTGGTGAGAGAACCGGTTTGTCTGTATTTTATTATGGAAAAGAAATTGAGAGTTCAGTTCATTCATCTGTTGAAGAATTGGTTGTTCATGTCATTCGAGTTCTGGGAGGTCTTAGGGCAAAAAGAAAGATTGTAAAAATTGGAAATGGAAACATGGGAATTGCAAAACAAATTGTAACTATGTTGAATCTCAAATTCTGCTCATCTTTTGAATTGGAATTTGTTGATGAAAGAAAGACTAGTATGAAAATCAAAAATTTCAATCAGAGAGGAAAACGAGATATGTTATCTGCAAAATTCATTTCTCAAAGAGATGGATATAGGCATTCTATACTTCCACTTTCTATGACAGGCTAATTTTTCACATTTTACGAACGAATTTTCTTTTTCCTCAGATAATACTGTATGATATTATTCAATTTTCTATATTTTTTTTAGGAAAAACTGAAATTTTTTGTCAAACAACTATATTGACACGTATCATTTTTTCAAAAAAAACGAATTTCAAATAAGCTATACATATTTATTGAAGATTTTTTGTTTTTCGTTGAAACTAATTGTACTGATCGTAAAATAACTTAGAATTTTTACAACTTTTGACGGCTTTTTTTATATTTTTCATCGATCCACCCTTATATACTTATGAATTCTATACAATACTACCAAGATGACTTGTAAAGGAATTTGTGTTAGATATAAGGCTCAAAAGCCTGTTGGAACCGGAAGATATGCTTCTGGACAACGTCGATGTCAAATTTGTGAAATATTCATCAAATGGGAAGGACTATGGTGTCCATGCTGTGGCTATAGATTAAGAACTAAACCACGTAATTTGAAATACAAAGCAAAACTACGTGCAAGAGTTGAGGCTGATTCTATTGAAGCAAAATCTGTTGCAGTTGAACCAGAAGTTGAAGAAATTGCAGTAAAAGCAAAATCTAAAGCAAAAACTGCAAAATCCAAAACAACAAAGTCTAAGGAAAAAACTCCATGCAAATATTGTGAGAAATTATTTGTCTATCCAGACAAACACGAGAAAAATTGCAAGAAGAATCCTACATTAGATGCTTCCCAAGATAGTGAATCAATAGCAATAAAAGCATAAGACTTGTTCATAGCTTATTGAACTCTCCAAATGGATTTTTCCAAAAATTGGTAAATTTGGAGGGCCGAAACTTTTCTTTATCTATTCAAAAATTTGATAATGGTTATTTTATTTCCGTATCTGAAGGATCTAACAAAATTGGTTCCATGGTGGCGTCGATGGCAACTGGACCAACTCCAATCACAACAACAATTATTCCTTCTAGAACCGAATCACTCTTTCTCAAACTTGTAGCCGAACGGATTAGTACCAGAATGAGAGGTATTGCATTAGTTTCTACCTTTATCCAAAAGGAATTGGAACCAAACACTGCAAAAGACTTAATGTCTGAGATAATGGAGATGATTGAGAATGAGTGATTTAAGAAACTATATCTCAAAAATTAAGAAAAACAAAGAACTCAAAACTGTAAAAACCAAAGTTTCAACAAAATATGAAATTGCCGGAATCACTGCCAAAGTTGACGGTTCACATGCTGTATTGTTTGAGAATATCAAAGAAAGTAATTTTCATTTAGTTGCAAATCTGGTTGGAACTCGAAAAAGATTCGCTCTCGCAGTTGGAGGTACTGAAGAAAATATTCATGAAAAGGTCATCTCTGCAATCAAAAAGGCAAAAGCCCCAAAAATTGTCTCATCAGGGAAATTTCAAGAAAATAGCTCAAAAAACCTCCTTTCCATGCCTATTGTTACCCATTTTGAAAAAGAATCTGGTCCATTTATCACGTCTTCCATAGTATATGTCAAGAATCCTGAAACTGGAAAACAAAATTCATCTTTTCATCGAATGATGCCAATTGACAAAACTCATTTTTCAATACGGATGGTTGAGGGACGTCATTTGCATAGATGTTTTGTTGATGCCAAAGAACATGGTGAGGATCTTAAGATTGCAATTACTGTTGGTGTTCATCCTGCAATTTCTATTGCAGGCGCATATCAGGCAGAATGGGGAAAAGATGAGATTAGTATTGCAAACTCTTTGTTGGGTGGAAAATTAACTCTAGCCAAACTTCCATTCACAGGACTAAACGTCCCATCGGGAGCAGAAATTGTTATGGAGGGAAGAGTTCTTCAGGATAAAACACATCCCGAATGGATGGTTGAGATGCTTCAAACATATGATCATGAAAGATCTCAACCTGTTTTTGAACTAGAAAAAATGTATTTTAGAAATAATCCTATTTTCCATGATGTTCTATCTGGATATTCAGAACATAGACTATTGATGGGCATGCCAATTGAATCAAAACTAAATGGCGATTTGAAAAAAGCATTCAAGCAAACACAACAAGTATCCATGACAAATGGTGGATGTAATTGGTTACATGCAGTAGTGCAAATAAAAAAGAAACATGATTCTGACGCAAAAAAAGTAATCAAAAAAACATTCGAATCTCATCGTTCACTAAAACAAGTAACAGTAGTTGATGAGGACATTGATCCAAATGATGCTGAAGCAGTAGAGTATGCCATGGCTACAAGATTCCAGGCAGACAAAGATCTTGTAATTTTAAAAAATGTTCGAGGATCTAGCCTTGACCCATCAAGTAATCAAAAGAAGTTACAGACTGCAAAAATGGGCATTGATGCAACTAGATCCCTTTCAAAACGCCCTGAGGGATTTGAATTGGCAAAAATCCCAAAAATTAACAAAATTAAACTCGAAAAATATTTCAAATAATCAAAATCAACTGATTAAATTAAATTTGGATATGTTCGAATCTTTTTAGATAAAATGTCATCTGAATCAAATATTCAAGAAAAGAGTCCTGCTGAATCACATGCTGAAGTTATTGTTAGGATGTTTCCATCTGATGCAAATCCAGCTGGAAATGTGTTTGGTGGTGAAATTTTAAAACATATTGACATGGTTGCAGGAATCGTTGCTCAGCGACATTCACAATCAAATGCCGTTACTGTTTCTATGGATAGTGTTAATTTCCTAAAACCAGTTTTTGTTGGAAATGTTCTTTCCTTAAATGCTCGCATTAACTATGTTCATAATTCTTCTATGGAGATAGAAGTCAAAGCAGAAGCTGAAGATATTGTTACTGGAATTCGAACTACTACTGGAACTGCTTTTGTAACATTTGTTGCATTAGATAAAAATGGCAAACCTATGCATGTTCCAAAACTTTCTTTAAAAACAGACGAAGATAGAGCCAAATTTGAAGAAGGAAAAATTAGAATGCAAAAAAGATTGGAAAATCGAAAAAAATAATTTTATGGTTTTTAGAGAACACTTTAAGAACAACGAACACTATCCTTAGTTAATGTCTGACCAAGAAAAAAATAATGAATGGGATTCATTGTGGCAAGAATATACCAAATCACTTGAAAATTGGAAATCTCTTTTTGAGCAGATTCAAACTGCTAGTAATGAGATGCAATCTAAATTCAATGAAGTTTGGGAAAAAGCAAGCATTGAATCAAGTAATGAAACCCTGAAATTATTTGGAGAAAACTGGCAAAAAGCAATGACTGATGCTGGAATGAATTCTTTTAAAGAATTTAGTGAGAACTGGCAAAAAGCTCTCAATGATAGTAACATGTCAACTTTCAAACAATTTGTTGAAAACTGGCAAAAGAGTCTAAGCGCATCTGGATTAGAACAGATGAATGCATATGGTGAAATGATGAAAAAATTCACTGAAACATGGGGCTCAATGTGGCCAAAATCCAAATAAATTTTGAAAGAATAAAAACATCCTTTATTCTAAATTTTTTATGTCTGTTACTCAGAATGAGTGCTTTGTGGAATTATCTAGTTTTGATGATTTAGCAAGATATGCCTGTGCATTTAGAGAATATCCTCAACGAATCTATTCCCAGGAATTTAACGGAGAGCGAGTTGTTTCAAGTAGTTTGGTTCTTGCTAATACCTTGCTCATCTTCTATGCACCTCTACAAAAATCTGGACGGTACATTTCATATCAAGTAACGGGTGGAAAAGAAATCTGTGATATTGTAGAATCTACAAAAGATATTTCTCATTATGCACCTGTCATACATATGGAGTCAGAAATTTCCCCACTACCTGAAACCGAAGAAAATATTCCTGATCAGTTTCATCCAATACAAGTTAAGGATCTTGGTAGCTTGGCCAGACTTACATATGATCCCGAATTTCCAGATGAACAAAATTTAACGTTATTTGCTTTGCCTAGAAAAAAATCTTGGGTACTTGGTTACATTACTTCCATAGAAATGGATGAAGTTTATTACAATTTCAATTACGTTGAATTGGATTCTGAACCAACAAAAAATTTCTTAAAGTATCAGGGTAATCATGGTAAAAATCCAGAATTCTCTGATACTATTGATCATGGCTTTTCATATTTTCCAATAATTAAAATAAAAAAAGAGCATCAAATATTTGGTTTTTCAGATTAGATTAATTCCAAGATGTTAATTCTTTAATTTTTTTCCTTGACTCTTCAACTAGTCTAATCAATACCGGAATGTACACTTCTGTAGCATAGGCAACTTCAATTTCATAAACATCTTTAATATCAATAAATGCTGATGCAGTAATCTGATTTTCATTCACACTAGGCTCATTATTTTCTGTTCTTTTGTGGTTAATCACTTCTAAAAATACTGGTAGTTGTCTTTTGATCTCAATTTGCAACTCATCTTTTGAGCGCAATCTTTCATTGCTTAAACCAACTATAATTTGTTGATTAATATCATTTTCATATCTATCTTGAGCTCTTATCATAATTTTTATTTCAGGTAAAGTGTTCTGTTTATTTTTTAATTCGCATATTTTTTTAATTACTTTTGGAAATCTGCTTTTGTGTTCTTGATTGATTTTATCTATGTACCATTCTGAAAATTTAATTGCCTTTTCATCATTTTTTTCTTTTGCTCTTTCAAGAAATTTTTCATATGATACTTTTTCTGTTATGAATAATCCAAAATCTCTGTTAGCTTCATCAAAAATTCCTTCTAATGCTGTATTGACAGAATCGATGAATTTAGAGAAAAAATGATTAACGTAGTAAGGATCAGGATCGTATTGCTTTATCTGCTTTAGATAAATTTCACAATCATCAATGATTTTCTCAATATTCATTGGCCATTGCCAGATTCAGAATTTGTAAATTTTGATTGTGATTTCAAACTAATTGCTAATTCTTTGAAAATTTCATTTACACTTACATCTACTAGATTTATTGTGGCATTTTCTTTGACTATTTGCTTTTCAAATTTTTCTTTTAGCGCAAATGATACTGATGACCAATGCAAAATTCCTTTCAGTTGTTCTTCAACTGTGGCATTTGTAGTGGGAAAATTTGCTGGTGAGAAAACAATGCCATTTGTCCATTGCATAGTAGGAATTGCTCCTCCAGAAGATCTAGTACTAAATGCTATTTGCTTTACCCAATCTTCAAATTTGTACTCAATTACTTCGTGAATTACTAGTTTTTTCCATGGTTCTACAGAAATTTCCATTTGAACTTGGTTTTGTAAAAACCAATTATAATCTTATTTTTCAAGCGTAATCCCGGAATCTTTAGATTTAGACTGGCTTATTTACTAGAAAATAATCACTATTTTTTGTAATGGATAAATGGGCTGACTATTTGATTTCTGAAGTCAGTTATGATACCGAACATTTGATTTCTGTTGCTATTAGACATCAAGATACTGAAAAAGGAATTACTAAAGGAACCCCTATTGATCGTCTAACTATTTCGTCTGATATCAAAAACGGAATTTCTTACATTACAATTTACAGTGGAAAAAACTCATGGAAAAAAGGACATAGAATTCAGACTTTTTCAATTGGAGGTGAACCCTTTTTACGAATTGATGGAAACAAAGTGGAATTAGATTCTCTGGGAGATATACCTACAGTTTCAAATCTTGAATTATTAGAACTTGATTTAGCTCCTGAACCTGTTACAGAAGAACCAACTCCTGAACCAGAA
>JBHITY010000022.1:3987-4067 GCA_042138585.1 Candidatus Nitrosopumilus sp. | reverse complement strand
TAGCTCCTGAACCTGTTACAGAAGAACCAACTCCTGAACCAGAACCAGAAGAGGAAGAAGCTACTCCTGAACAACTAGCA
>JBHITY010000022.1:0-3887 GCA_042138585.1 Candidatus Nitrosopumilus sp. | reverse complement strand
AGATTAGAACAATTAGAGAAACAAATCCAAGAGTTAGAATCTAGACCAGAACCAGAAGAGGAAGAAGCTACTCCTGAACAACTAGCAAGATTAGAACAATTAGAGAAACAAATCCAAGAGTTAGAATCTAGACCAGAACCAGCTCCACCAAGTCCTAGAGGTTCATTACCAAAAGAATCTGCAGAGGAACTTCCACAAGAACTTGATTTAGCTCCTGAACCTGTTACAGAAGAACCAACTCCTGAACCAGAACCAGAAGAGGAGGAAGAGGCAACTTCTGAACAATTACAACAATTAGATGAACTCCAAAAACAAATTGATGAATTAGAAACTAAATTATCTGAAAAACCTGTACATGAAATAAATTCTGAGCCTGAAGTTGAGCCTGTCATTGAGGAATTTTCTGAATATAATGATTTAGAAGCTCAAATTGATGAGTTAGAAGATGAATTAACTTCAAAATTACATCCTACTGATGAAGTTACAGAAGAACAAATTTCAAGAGTTAATGAGTTAGAAAAAGAAATTGAAAAATTAGAAGCTGCTGATATTGAACATGAAATTATCCAAACATTACAAAAACAAAATAAAAAATTAGATGACATTGAGAAAAAACTTGGAAACTCTTCTCCTGAAACTCCTACTGAATCTTCATCAATAGAGGCTTATTGTGTTAAATGTAAGACAAAAAGAAAAATCAAAAATCCTGAAGAAACAATTATGAAAAATGGACGCCCTGCAGTAAAGGGAACATGTTCAACATGTAATTGCAAAGTATTTCGTATAGGAAAAATGAAAAAATAGTTGTTTTAAAAACTACATTTGACCTGATTGCCAGGCTTGATTGAACCTCTTTATGGCTTCTTGATAAGCCATGATTGAATCATCTCCTGATGTTTTGAGGAATTTCTCCCACTGTTCGTTGAATTTCTTAATTGATTCAATGTTGGTTTCTTTGAAAATATTTTCAATCATCTTTGTTTGTTGTTTAATGTATTCAGGACCGATTTCTTCCCAAGTGCTTTCCCAACTTGAACTAACTTTTTTTAATAATTCTGCATCTGATTCTACAGCTTTTTGACATGCATCATGATATGTCATTAAAGTTTCATTTGTAGCCTTTTGCCATTGTGCCAAAGATTCTTTCCATCCATTCAATGCAGCATTATATTCTCTCCAAGCTTTCTCAAATTCTGGTTTTTTTGTAGATGATTTTGTACTTGATTTTGGCTTTGTTGCCTTAGATTTTGTCGATTTTGGCTTTGAAGTTGATTTTTTAACAGGTTTTTTCTTTGCTGTGGTTTTTTTCTTAGCAGCCATATGGTAGTTTGAAAATAGTAGATGTTAAATCTTTCAATAATTCTGAAATTTGAAAATATCTAAATTCACTCATTTGAATTTTGATGCTTTTGTAAAATTGATTGTGTGCTTTTTGTCCTTATTTTGAAATAATTCCAAGTGTTCTTTGCAAAGGTTTCTTGTTTCTCTAAAACTAATCTGAACAGTTTGAATTGCTTCTCCTCTGCATTCTGAAATGCTACATTGCATATATGAAATATTGATAATTTACTAATAAAACTTTGAAATTATAGTATTACCTACTACAGATTTTTATCACAGATTCATCTTTTTACAATTATGAATGATGATGAGAAGGGAAAACGATTTCTAGAATTAATCGATGGGCAAAATAACCTTCAATGGAGTATTGTTGCAAAACTAACTTCTTTAATTTCATCAAACTGGAATTCTGCTGATGTAAAAAAAGAACTAGAAGAATTGGTTGAAAAACATACCTCAATAACAAAAGAACTTAACAGTCTAGATGAAAATAGCAGTATCTTATAGCGCAGAGTCTACCATTAATGCAATAAACAACACTGCTAAATACGGACTAGAAAATTTAAACAAAGTCCATGATGCTTTTTCCATAGGTTTTACCATTACCCAAATTGATAGGGCAACCATCAATGCACCTGATGCTATTGCAGTCCACAAGTATACCCCGCCAACCATCTCTTCTCCATCTTGTGTTGTTATGAAAAATGGTGCTATTGAAAACAATACCATCACCACAGTTGATCCTGCAATTGCTCTTGCAGATGTTTTTTCTGATTGAACTGCAGTTAGCATTGGGACATTTACCTTGTTGTAATCGTCTTTGAAATGTAGTGTTAATGCCCAAATGTGCATTGGAATCCATATGAATACAAGTCCTGCCATTGCAAGTCCCATTGTCCATAAATCTGACATTGTAACTGCAACCCATCCAATCATTGGTGGTGAACCGCCACATAATCCTCCTAAAATTATGTTAGTTCTTGAATTGCGTTTTAATGCATAAGAGTATACTAGAATGTTGTTTAGTAATCCAAATGCTATGAATGCAGTAGCCCATAGACCTTGTTCTAATGTAGTTGTAAATGAAATTCCAAATGCCAATACTAGTGAAATACCAGCTAATGCTAATCCAAAATTACGTGCTTTAACTGCTGGATAGATTCTTTTTGATGGGAGTGGTCTTCCTTTTGTTCTCTCCATTATTGCATCGATATCTCTGTCGTGATAATTTGTCAAAGTATTAGCTGCAGCAGAACCTGCGGCGACTGAAAATAGCATAAGTGCCCATGTAGAAGGTGCAATTTCAATTCCGTAAATATTGGATGCCGTTAATGCTGCCCCAAATGCGGTAAATACTAACAAATACCAAATTTTGGGCTTTGTTAACTCATAATATACTGCAACTCTGGATTCTGTTTTTTGTTTTTGCAATACTAGTCACTATCCTTTGATGGCATATATGGCATTGCTTTAGCACGTGATTTCATCTCAATAAATGATTCTGAGGACTGAATACCCTCAATTCTTCCTATTTTCTCTGAGACCATTTTGTGCATCTGATCTAATGATTTTGAATACATTGTTACAAGAATATCAAATCTACCGGTAACCTCTGCTACCTCTCTTACCCCATCAATTTTGAACAATTCTGAAATAATGTGATCGCGTTTTTTCGTATCCATGTTAATTCCAGTCAATGCCTTAACATTGTATCCTAATTCAGCATCATTTACAACTATTGTAAATCGCTCAATCAATTTTCTTTTTACTAATCTCTTAATCCTTGAATACACTACCGAAGAATTAACATTGATTTTTTTTGATAAGCGTGGAACTGAGATTGATGCATCATTTGATAATTCTGATAAAATCTGAAGATCTAGATCGTCTACTTTTGCCGTCTAAAACACCTGAGTCGTTCTAGATTTCTGGTTCTTATAAAGTTATTATTGAAAAAATTGCAAAAAAAATCTAGATCTTACCTTTTTTGTATAACATTTCAGCTAAGAGCACTGCACCTTTTGCTGAACCCATTTTCTTGTTATGAGAGAATAACATGTACTTGAGTCCTTTATCAAACAACTCTTCTTTTTCAACTCTACCAATTGTTGTAGTCATTCCATTTCCAACCTCTCTTTCCATTCTTGGTTGAGGTCTTGTTGGATCTTCGTGGAATGCATAGTATTCTTTAGGAGCTGATGGTAATCCTTGAACTGAGATATCTTTGTTGTAACCATTGTAGAGTTCTTTTGCTTTAGCTGGATCAATATCTTCAGAAGTTTCTACAAAGACTGATTCAGTATGTCCGTCAATTACTGGAACTCTGGTACAAGTACAACTAACTCTAATATCTGCATCCTCAATTTTTCCATCTTTAAGTTTTCCAAGAATTTTTCTTGTCTCTAGTCTAACTTTGCCTTCTTCTTTTGGAATGTAAGGCAAGATGTTATCTGTAATTCCCATTGCAGAAACTCCAGATTTTCCACCTCCTGAAATTGCTTGCATTGAAGTCATCATGACTTTTTTTGCTCCATATTTTTCAAGTA
>JBHITY010000021.1:0-10513 GCA_042138585.1 Candidatus Nitrosopumilus sp. | reverse complement strand
TGTAACAGTCCATGCGCTGACGGTAATGCCGTCTACCATTACTTCACTACCTGCATTAAAGCCGAACCATCCGAACCAGAGAATACTTGCACCAAGTACTACCATTGGGATGTTGTGTGGCTCCATTGGCACTTTGCCATATCCTAGTCTGCGACCAAGGACTAAGGCTCCAGCCAATGCTGCAAATCCTGAAGAAATGTGTACTACAGTACCACCAGCAAAGTCTAATGCAAACGTTGGCGATAAGTCTGGATCGAGGTCTAATCCACCTCCTCCTATGAAACCGCCTCCCCAGACCCAGTGTGCAATTGGATCGTAAACGAAGGTACCCCATAAGAGTACGAATATGACTAACGCACTGAATTTAATTCTGTCAATTAATCCACCAATGATAAGAATTGGTGTGATAATTGCAAAGGTTCCTTGGAACATTGCAAACATTTGGTGAGGAACAGTTCCTGGCCAAGATTGACTACAATATTCTCCGTCCTTAAATTCATTCATCTGATAGGCAGCTGACCATGTATCGCCACAATGACCTAGTTCACCAATTGGTGCCCAGGCTGAGACCATGTTAAATCCAGCATAATCTAGACTTCCCATGAACATGTTAGCGCCTTCATCCGCGTTTGGAGCAAATGCTAGTGAGTATCCCCATAGAATCCATTGTACTGACATGAGACCCATAACAATGAGAGTCATACCAAGAACATTGACGACATTCTTTGATCTGGCTAAACCACCATAGAAGAATGCGACACCTGGAGACATGAAGAGAACGAGTGATGTTGCGGTAAGCATCCATGCTGTATCACCTGTATCGATCATACAAGGTAGCATGCCACCTTCACCATCATCAAACCAACATTCGTGAGGGTTACCAGTGTAAATTCCACTGGTTCCTTTTACATATCCGTCCATACCATCTTCAACACTTTGTGCATATGCTTGTGACATTGCACCTGCTGCTGTGATGGATACTGCGGCTACAAGTAATAGAGCATACTTGTAGTTCCTAGAATTCATTGAATTTATCGAAATTGGATTTTATTTAAGCATTGGAGACTCTAGAATGTCTCAAAAAGTAAATTATTATATTTTAGTATATTCTGATAGTAACATAAAATATGGAAATTATGATAAAGTGATAGTAAATGGGAAAATCTGAAACTAAACTAGCAATTTTTGATACCTTCAAGACAAAAGGTGAAGAGTTAACTGGAGAAGCACAAAGACAAAGGGCAATCATTGGAATTCTTGCAAGTGGCTCTAATGCTGCTGAAAGGACTCGAACAGGAATATCCCAAAAGATGGCAAAAGCTCAAGGAATTGCTTGGAAGAATATCTATTCAGGAATTTTCAGGGATTTAGATGAAATCCTGCTTCCAATGGGAATTGCAGAAGAGGATGGCAGATTACCTCTTAGGAGAGGCCCTAAAGCACTTCAAGAAAAAGGGATTCCATATTATCACCTCACAAAAAAAGGGGTTTTGATCGCTCTTTCAATTAGTGATATCAAAAATAGAGGAAAATTGCTAAAAGAGTTTTTTTCAAAATCAGAATCTGAAGAAAAAGAGTTTGAGAAAATCCTATCTAGTCTCTTAGAAAATAGTCCAAAATTTGCATACTCTATTTTCCAAAAATATGTCAAGGCATTTTGCGATAATAAGATCAAGGAATTGCTCCCATTTGATCTCACAAAATTGAGGGATATTTCAGATGAATCACTGACTATTCAAAAGGAGATTTTGGTAGCTTTTGTCAAACTATCAAAGCAAGAAAAAGAAGATGCCATCAAATTTCTGGACAAAATCACGTAGAATTTGTTCCTGCTTAGATCGCCAAACATTAAAATCCGTTACTCTTAAACGATTTTCAAATGGGTAAGAACGTTTACGCATCAGTAAAGTCATACAGCCAAAGAGGGAAATTACTCAATAGGGCTGATTTTCAGACACTAGCAGAATCAAGGGATCTTGATGAATTTATGACCAGAATCAAAAATACTGTTTACGGAGATTCAATAAATGATGTTCAAAAGCCATACACTTCACAGGGAATAGAATCAGCCCTTAGAGGACAACTAGCCGATGTCCATTACTCCATAGCAAAAACTGCAGGAGACTCTGATATTCTTGATGCATATTATATGAAATTCATTATCTCAAATCTAAAATTAATTCTCAAAGGAAAGGTCTTAGGAAAAACACAAGAAGAGATTGAGAGTCACATCAATCTTCGTGCAGAAGAACTAGTCAAACAAAGAGATGTCATCATCAAGTCCCTTGTTGCAAAAGATCTTGAAGAAGCAGTTGCAAGTCTAAACTCAGTTCAATTTGGAGATGAGATTGCAAAGGCTGCAACACTTTACAACGAAACAAAGAACATTCAGGTTTTTGACACATATTTTGATAAAATTTTGTACCAACAACTAGGACGTGCTCTAAAGAACACAAGAGACAGAGATGTCATAAAGATCGTTGGAATGGATGTTGACTTTTACAATCTTCTCAGTGTAATTAGAGGAAAATTCTGGGGATTAGAAGAATCACAAATTCAAGATTTGATTGTGACTCAGACTCCAACTGTCCCAAGAGAACTTCTTGGAAGAATGATGGCAGCAGGATCAGTCAGAGATGCATTAAATGAACTTTCCACAACAAAATACAAAGATATGATTCCACAGATGGATAATGAGTTAGATGCAGTTGCTGCATTTGAAAGGGCATTTGAGATGAGCATTTACCATTCATCTGCTAGAGCATTTACCAAGATGTTTAGTTTTGCAACAATTATTGGAATCACAAAACTAACAGGCTTTGAGGTAAGGAATTTGGCTGCAATTGCATATGCAGTAGAGCAGAAAATCCCTACAGAGACAACAATGTCAAAATTGATTCTTGAAGAAGAATAGAACTAAGATGATTAGATTCCCAAAGAAGAAAAACGAGATAACAACAGAGACAGTAATCAATACTATTTGGGTTAGTGCATTTATGGCCATGATTTTCTCATTGCCACCTTTAGCACTATTTTTGGGAATTTATTTTTGGGCAGGCGAACTAGTCATAGGCGCAGTGGTTGGCTTTGGAGTACATTTTGTTACCCTAGCATTTGCAGGTAAAATCTCTAAATTTTTGACCAACATAATGAGTTAACCTATAAGGATCCAATTATCAAAGTGATATACCATGATGGGAGATAGAGATTTTCGAACAACAATTCAAAACGCCATAAAATCAATTGGAAACGAATTAGAAATAGACATAGATTCTAAGGACTTTTCAACCGTCCATCTTCAAGAAGTAGTTAGATGTATGAGACGTTCATACTATGACAGAGTAGAACCTTTAGAAATTGAAAGAAGGGGATTCAATGAGCTTCTTTCAGGATTATTGAGAAAATTGGAGTATGGTAGCAATCCAAAAGATTTTGAAATCAACGAGATCAAACTTCGAGGACAAGCAGATATGATTGTAGATGATGCAATTCTTCTATTCAGATCAGCTACTGAAGAATTGGAAAATCCTCATGCAAGCGATATCTTGTATCTTAATGCATGCATGTGGATATATGACAAAGAAGATGGAATGGTAGTCTACATCACAGGAGACAGAAAAGAATCAACATTTTCATTAACTCGTAACAAAAAGATGTTTGAAGATACCATACGCAGAGTTAGAGTGTTAAACAATCTTCTCAAAGAAGGAAAAACACCAATCTTAGAGCCATCTGGAGAATGTACTGAATGTCAATATTATGAGAGATGTTTTACAAAGAGAAAAAACACCAAGCAGACATCTCTTGCTGAAATGCTCGGACTGAGCAAACAAGACTAGTTAGATAAATGAAAAATATTGTAAAGGAATAATTTCCTTTTTGTTTAATCTAGTGGTTCTGGGTGTCCTTTACCACGAAGAGCGAAACACACTACTGCTAGTGCAATTGCGACTCCTGCTGCTGCGCCATAAGCGGCCATTCCTGCTTCTGCCATTTGATAAAATCCCAATGAAATTGCTTTTATAACTTTGCCAATATTTTGTCTCTAAAAACATATTATCATAGTTTTTTGATTTTATGATACTATTGGGTAAATTCAAAGAATAATTCGTTTTCCTGACCACTAGTCATAGAACTCAAGTTGTAAAATACAACACCTGAAACTTTCCAAGTGTTTGTATTTGATTCAAAATTAGACCACAATTCAGGAGTGTTACCAGAATTTCTTAACACAATCTCATCTCGTAATATGATAGAGTTTCCACCAAGTAGAGTATAGTAGTTTGAACCAAATTCTACCATTCCTTCAGCTCTATGTCCAATTTGTCCTCCACCAAGTTGTTCAGATTGAGAATATCCTGTTTCATACAATTGGTAATCCATTGTTGTGACAATCATAGAACGTTCATTTGGATTTTTAATTTCAAATGCAACATCAATAGTTGCAGAACGTTCTGAAATTTTTGAAACAACAACCTCTTCAAGTTCAATTTCAAGAGGCATCACTTGTGGAACATCTGAATTATCAGACATTTGTGGTGACTCTAAGTCAATTGAAGGTCCCATAAGCAAAATTCCACCTAATACTGCAGCAAGTGCAGCAATTGCAACTCCAACAAAGACTTTAGGATTCAATACTCTTGCAAACTCCTTTGATTTCTTAAATGTTGAGATAGTTATTATACCATTGGGCAGGGAGAAAAATTATGCAGTATTTCCAAGCAGTTCAACAAGGCAAACAAAGAGCAGGCAAGTCTCAAATGAAAATGTTTGAAGCAGCAGGATTTGGAATGCTAACACTGACTACAAAGAAAGTTGATGGAAAATTCCAACCAGTGGGAGAGGAAGATTTTACTGCAGTTGTTAATTCAGATGAAGGACATGTTGCAATAATAGTAGACAAGGATGGATATACCAAGGCTCAATCAAAGGCATTAGAAAAAGATGAGGCCTTGGCAATATACAAAAAACTACGAGATTCAGGAATGGATGAATATCCTGGAAAAGAGATCCTGATATGGACTGAAACCAGACCTACAATTCAAAATGAATCTTAGAACTATTTTGTTGGTATAATTATCTCAGTTCCCAAATTGCCACCTTTGATGGCTTTTTCAATAATATTTGGACTTGCTTTGAGAATCCTTGTTTTGATTTTTGAGCGTTCAATAATTTTTAGTGCAACTATATCCATCAGGTCATATCCTCCTGCTACAGAGTCCTCATGAACTAACATATTTTTGAGATTTTTCAATTCAATACGTTTGAACTTTTTTGCGTTTTTGAATTTGTTAGGATCCATATCATAGACTCCATCAACATCAGTTGCATTAAGAAACTGTTCAGCTTTTACTTTTTCTGCAATTAGTGCTGCAGTACCATTTGTGCTTTGACCAGGATGAAGACCTCCAGCAACTACAATTAGTCCATCATCTACTGCATGTCTAACTTCTTGTAAAGTAGTTGGCGGATGGGAATATGCTTTATTTTTTAGAGCATAAATCAGCAGTTTTGCATTTAATCTAGAAATCTCAATTCCCAATTCATCAAGGGTTGATTCGTCAGCTCCTGAAGATCTGGCATGATTAATGTAGTGTCTTGCAATATTTCCACCTCCAGCAATAATAATTGGTTGGCAGACCTTGCTGATTTTTACTAGAAATTCTGCCCAATCTTTGAGAAGTTTGACATTATCCATAGCAAAAACTCTACCAGATAGTTTGATCACAATTCTTTTTTTCACTCTAGTTCACCAATGATGGATTTTGCGGCAATTTCAACTTTTTTTCTATTCTTTTGATGAGTATAGATTCTAAGAATATTCATGAAGCCTGAAATTGCCGAGACCACAGGAATTTCAGAAATAGGCATCTCTTTTGCAGAAGATTTGCCACCTTCATTTGTAATTAGAATTACTGATTTTGACTCATTTTTTGAGGGTGCTAGTGGAATGGAAGGAGTAACAGAACTATCAACAAAAATCTCACTTTCCTCAACTTTGGATTTTTTAGATATGGAAGATCTTAGTTCATTTGTTTTTATTTTCTTTAGGTTTTTTTGACTTGTCAAAATACTCTCAAATACGCATTTAAGCAATTTTCTGTTTTGATAATCTTGTGCAAACTTTCTTGCTCGTTTTAGTTTAGAAGTTTTTGATGAAATTAGACTGGAGAGAATGTATTCATCTGTTAATTGAACAAACTCATCTAGATTAAAAGTGGAGAATCCAAACTCATCATCTGAAGATCTTAGTGCTTCAAGTAGCATTACTTCTGCTGCTCTTACTGTCTTGTGGAAATAGACAGCTTTGAACATTTGATATCTAGAGTGCATCATTGATTCAAATGAATAGAGAGCTGATCGTTCCAAGGCAAGTTTCTTTTGATGAACATCAAGTGATTGTGTAATTCTTTTATGATCAATTTTTGCATGTTCTGCTCCTGTAAAGTAACCATCTCGAAGCAGATAGTCCATCATATCTGCACTAAGGGCACCTGAAACAATCTCATTCATGTATTGAAATTTTGAATCACCAAACGCAACCTTTGTTATGAATTTTTTATCAAAACCGTTTTTTGTCAATATATCACCGATTTCAGATTTTAGAATAATCTCTTTGCCAAAGTCTTCATGAGAGATTTTCTTTTCTTGAATTATTTCTTCAAAGAGATGTGAAAATGGACCATGGCCAATATCATGTAGGAGGCCTGCTAATCGGAGAATCTCAATGTCATCAGATTTGAAAAATCCTTTCTCATTTAGTGCATCACCTGCCTGACTAGCAATATGCATGACTCCTAGAGAGTGCTCAAATCTAGTATGTTGGGCTGCAGGATATGTCAGATGTGCTCCAGATAATTGTCTGATTCTTCTTAATCTTTGAAAAATGGGATTATCAATAATGGATAATTCATGGTCATAAACTCGAATAAAATCATGAATCGGATCTATAATGTCTAGATAATTTTTTTTCATAGTCCTATTTTCTTTGAAAATGTTTTCATGATTTCTTCATGAACTTCTTGTTTAGATTTTGTGGCATCAATTATTTTCCAACGTTTTTTCTTTGCGACAGTTTTATAGATTTTAGAAATTTTTTTCAAAAATTCTTCATTTTTCTCAAATTTATCTCGGTTAGTTTTTTGTCTGTTAAAGGATTCTTTCTGAGTTACGTCAAGTAAAATTACAAGATCTGCTTTTGGCAATCCTGCATCTAGATTATCAAGCCATTTTTCTTTCATTCCATTTGCAAGACCATAAACAAGGTTTGAATGATAATATCTATTCATTATGAGAACAGAGTTTTTTTCTTGGGCTTTTTTGATTTGCTCTAATTTTTCCCATCTATTTGCAGACAATAAGCAATGAATTACTTGTGGTGGAAACTTTCTTTTTCCATCTAGGTATTTCCTAATCTCTTTACCAATAGGAGTTTTGTAATCTGGAAAATGAAACAGTTGAGTTTTGATTTTTCTTTTTTTGAGTGCTTTTTCTAGCATGGTTGACTGTGTAAGTTTTCCTGCTTGATCTCCACCTTCAATTACAATTATCATAAGTTATCAAAACAGAGAAGTTAATTGATTAAAAATCTATCAAAACGGATTCTTTGGAATTTACGAATTGTTTAATATCTTCTTCAAATAATTGAAAATATGGCTGAAGAATACTCATGTCCTTATTGTGAATCAATTTTTGAGAGTAAAGATGATCTTTCAAAGCATATAGATAGAATTCACGGAGATTCTGGAGTTTTAGAAGGCTCAAGATAAGCCCAAACTTTTTTGTTTCAACCACATTTCTCTCAAGGTTTATAACCAAAAATTTGCCACATAACACGAAATGGGATTAGTAAAAGAAATGATGAAAGAAATTGGAAACAAATCACGAGAATTCTATGAATTTGTTTTACCACCAATGGACATGCATCTTAGTTCTGATAGTCTCAAAGTAATTATCGACATACCAGGATTCTCAAAAAAAGATATCAAACTCACATTATGTGGAGATATTTTATCAATTCAAGCATGTAAAAAAGTGGATGAAAAAGAACATGAATCATTAGTTTGCAAACAAAGGCCAAACATGATTGATAAAAAAATTCGATTACCAATTGATATCAAACAAGGAGAAGAAAAAATAGATTCAGCAAAATATGAAGACGGGGTTTTGACTCTGGTTATTCCAGTTACAAAAAAGGGTAAAGATATCTCAATAGAATAGCACTAGTGTTTTCTAAAAATTGCAGAGCCAATCATTATCAGACCAGAAGAAATCATTCCGTATATTCCAAATGTTTCATTGGTTTGATACAACAATACTGAGCCAATAAAAATTGCAGATGCAAAAATACTTCCTCCGAGAAAAACCATTGGTTTTCTTTTTTGCATAGAAAGTTTAGCTTCATCCATGAATTTTTCCATTTCAGGTCCTAATCGTAATGCTGAATCAATTGATTTAGCAAATTTATCAAATGATATCTTTAGTTCTTCAACGTATGCCTTTGGGATCATGTTTTCTTCTTGAAGGATATTTTTTAGAACTTTTACAAACTTGAAATCAACATTATGTGTTTTGTAGATTCCTTCAATTATTGAGGCCATTCTCATGTAAAGGGCCAAATTCTTTGGCAATACAAAAGGGAATTTACTCATTGTTTGGTTTGCTAGCTCCATCAAACTTTGAACCTCCATCTCATCAGGTTTTTGTCCATGCATTGCACGAATTGATAATTCAATTCCTTTTTCAATGACTTGTCGGTTATATTCAGGGGTTAACATTCCCAATTCTGCCATTGCATTTACTACTCTAGGAGGATTTCTCTCCACCAGAGCAAGATAAAGTCTGATGAGTTTGTATCTTGTTTCATTGTTTATTCTTCCTACCATTCCATAGTCATATAGAATCAGTTTTCCATCATCCGTAACTGAGATATTTCCTGGATGTGGGTCTGCATGAAAGAGTGAGTTTTTCAAAAGCATTGTAAAAAAGACCTTGTGAACATCAATAACAAGTTGTTCTCTGTCAACACCTTTCTCATCTAGTGCCTGAACGTTTGTAACTTTGATTCCAGGCAAGTACTCCATAGTTAGAACATTTTTTGAGGAATAATCATCATAAACTTCAGGGACAATTACCTTTTCGTAATTTTGCATATCTTTTTTGATTGTTTTGAGATTCTCAGATTCGTTTCTATAGTCCATCTCTTCACGAATGGTTTCAATAAATTGAGAAAGCATTGCTTTTGCAGAATATCTAAGATTAGGATCAACAAATCTCAAAGCTAGTGGAAGAATTTTCTTTAAGACTTTGAGATCTTCTTTTACAACAGTCTCTATTCCTGGTCTTTTTACTTTGATGACAATTTGTTGTCCAGAAATAGAGCCTCGGTAAACCTGTCCCAATGAGGCCCCAGAAATGGAATTTGTATCAATATCATCAAATTTTTCACTTATTGGTCCAAGATCTTTTTCGATAATTGGCTTCACTTGATCAAATGGAGCTGAAGGAACACTATCTTGTAATTTGGATAATTCTTCAAGATATGGTTGAGGTAGAATATCTGCTCTAGATGACAGCCATTGTCCTAGTTTAATGTAGACAGGTCCTAAAGAGACAAAAGTATCAAGTGTTTTTCTTGCATTTTTTCTGAATTGTTCAGAATCAATTGTGTTTTTTTCTTGTTGTGTCCATTTTTTTCTATCTTTACGTAGAGCCAAAATTGATGGCAAGAGTTTGATAAGTACATAGATTGTTCTTCCTGCAGACATGGTTTACTCCAGATAATCTTTGATCTTTTTTGATGCAACATATCCAATGTATCCAGAAAGAACTGATGAAATCAATCCAGATGTTAAAGAAAGTTTTTTTGAATTATTATTAAAAACAGATTTTGCAATTTTACTTCCACCAAAAATTGCGCATGCTAAACCTATCAAAACTTCTGGTGCATCATAAACAAGATGACCAACAGGATCTTTTCTCGGATCAATTTTATCCATATGTACTAAAAATTTGTCATCATATTCTCTGATGTGTAAATTACCATAACGATATTGTTTCTCTGCACCATTTTTTTGTCCAAGAACAGTTTCCTCAGCTCCTGTAATCATGAATTCACGTAATTCTTTTGGAACTTCAATCTCATCAAATGGCATGATCGCAAGATCGAGTAATTGCTTATATTTTTAGTGTAAAAAAGAAAATGTCTAGTTAATTTTTGAGCCTATCTTTTGTAAATATCACAAAACTGATTCCAAATGCTATAAGCATTCCAATTCCAGTTACATATGCATAATTGAATCCAACTCCAGGATGAGTTTCTTGATGATAATTATTTATGAAATATGTTGCAACTAACAAAATAGAACCAATTATTGTGAGTTTTCTATGGAGTTCCAATAATCATAATTTTGATAATTACTATATGAATTTAGAAAAAAATCACAATAGGGGGGTCGTAATAAATCCCACAATGCTACCAGCTAGAAACATAAATATTCCCTTTGCAATACCG
>JBHITY010000020.1:3832-10737 GCA_042138585.1 Candidatus Nitrosopumilus sp. | reverse complement strand
TTGCTTGAGTTTCTTCTCATCCATGACCAGTATGTTTGTATTTTTGAATTAAAGTGATTCTCAAATTATACACTGATTCCCCATCCTCTAAGAATTAGTTTCTCATAGCTGGAATCCTTTACACATTTCATAGTGTTTGTAGTCTTTTTGATAATCTCTGTTAATCCATCACTACACATCATTTTTGGTGGCTCCATTGGTGCAGATACGGGAGTTGTAGATTCTGAATCAAGATGACATTCTTGGGTCTTTTTGATTACCTCCATTCCACATACTTTGTATGGACTAGACCAATGCCAAGAAGCAAATGCCGAAGACATTGGAATCATCAAAACCAGTGCAATTACAACAATAGCAATTATTTTCACAACTTCATTTTTGCCTTTATAATATATTAAAAAAAATCAATTTCATTGCTAGTGCCAAGTGTCAATTCTCTGAATGTCTCTCTTTGATAATTCTAGTAACTTCGGCAACAAGTTCTTTGTCTTTTTTTACCAATGCTTCTAATGCTGCACGATATTCCTCATCACCCCACTTGTCTTGGGCAAACATCTGCTTTACCAAATTTACAATATCAGACTTGTTTTTCTGGTGATCATGCTTTGCGTTATCTAGATTATCCACAGTTCACATCATAAATCATCAAATAAAATTGATGATGTTCTAACCTCCACTTTAATTCTAAATTATTCCTAGTTACTCTCTCATGATTTGCAATATGCTAGGGTGTAATTCTGAAGCCTTTACTCAGGTAATGTTCTACCATTTTGAGGAAGGTATGAGTAAACCATTCTGCAAGCAGATCATGAGATTTTGTACTAATCATGCAATGGAGATCTCAAGAGATGATTGCAACATTAGAATTCAAGTTTTAAACTAAAGACCCTCGAGGGACAAAACGAGGGCTAATGCAGAATGACGTATCTACGTTCTTTCCTGCACAGTAAAAGTAGCATTTTTGTGTTAAAATAGGACACCAGTTTTTTTGATCTAGAGTCCTTCTTCGTTTACATCAGGTTCTGGATTTGCACTCTCAAATTTCATTTCAGGTTTTTGGCAGGACTCACACTTTTCCCACATGCCAAACTCGTTTCGAATTTTTCCCTTGCCGTCACATCTGAGACAGGCCATAATTTAGTAGAATAATTTTGAAACTTAAGGATTTTGGAGTCTAAAGAGATTTTACATACTCTCGTAGTTTCTCTGTCTTTTCTTCAACAGATAATGGTAATAATTCCTCCATCATCTGTTTCATCTCTTGTTTCTTTGCATCCTTTTCCTCATCAGATAGTCCTTCCCATTGAACCTTCATTGACATAAAGTGCATGATCATCTTTGCTCTCTCATCAATCGATAATGCAAAGAATGCGTCTTTTACTTCACCCCACTGCTTCATTTTGAGTTCACGCTCTTCTGGAGTTAGATCAGCATAGTGGTCCTTCCATTTTCCAGACTTGTCTGAATGCTTCCAACTATCTTTTGATTTTACATCAGAGACATACAAGACATTACCATTACCTGCGTCAACGATTACTTTGTAATACATTTCATCATCAGATAGCAATCCAACTTTGTAAACAAGGTATCCTTGGATGACTTGGAGTTTGCCCCACATTGCATTAGAGTCTTCAATTGAATCTTGAGCAATGGTCATTGCATCAGCCAGTGAAATTTCTTCAAGACCAACATAGTCTGAATCACTTACAGCAATGCTTCCAGTAATGTCAGGAATTTTGTAATCACCATACTCTGCGAGAACACTAGTTGGTGAAAATGATGCAATCGCAATAACAAACACAGAAACTGCAAGAATTGCAGGTATGGTAATCTTTTTGTTCATGTAGCAAATTTTTGCTTTTATCACTAATAACTCTCTCTACTAATTCTTCATAGTGACAATCCACAAAAAGGCAGGAGGATTTCAAAGTCAGGCAGGCTGAATTTACTGCGCAATAGCCTGTTTTGAAATCACAAAGCTAGACCAGTACTTGTCGGCATAGCATTTTTCACATACTCTGAAGACAGAACCAGTATCATATTCTATTAGATATTTTGCTTCTCTATGACAACAACTGTGTGGCATCAATAGGATTACGTATCTATGAAATTTAAGACAAATGCAAGTTTTGTAGCTAGTGGTAATTACCTACTAGCTAACATGTTTTTGAATTCATCAACAGGTGTGATGAACTTGCATTTTTTGCAAAACAATACCTCTTTGTTTTGCATTTTTTTGAAATCAGTTGGTATCTTTCCGCAGAAAAGAGACTCACTTTGACAGTCAGGACATTTTGCCAACAAATGATTCATTCCATATTCATTGGTGACGTTCATGGATTAACTACGCAAAACTAGCATATTAAAAAAATGAATAATTTCTACTAGTGCCAAAAATATCAAATTTTCTGCCAACAGTTAGTACCATGACAATGACTACAGGTTGCCTTTTCGTTCCATTTTGCAAAATCCTTGTCAGCAGGGATCTTGACTACTGTAATTCTTTCACAGCCAGTACACTTTACCTTGACTGGAATGTTTCCTTCATTTCCCCCTACAAACAAGTCTTTGAATCCCATAATTAATCACCTGTAAAATGTAGCAAAAAAATCTATTGCATCTTTTTTAGATAGTTCCTTGTTCTTTGTCTGACAGTAATTGTTGGTAAAAGTACACTTTGGGCATCCACCCCATTTTTCACCCTCAGAAACTGCCTTTTTCTGCTTTGAATCAACTGGACAGTCACAATCATTTAGCAAAGAAGAACACGTCTCCAAAATCTTTTCAAAAGCCTCATAGATTATCTTGCTGCATCCATTAAATCCGTCTGAAGAATTGTCATAAATGTAGATCACTCCATTCTCATAGTATACATCAATGTCATTTGATTCAGATTTTGTAATGATCTTTGCTGCATTAATCAAAACATGACAAATGGTATGGATTCTAGAATCATTTGCAATTTGACTTTTTGATTCAGATGATTTTACAACAAATTCAGGTGGGACAGTTATACTTACAGATGAGTGCTTTGACTTCCAGTTAAAGTTCCTCCAAGATGGAACAGTACTACCATTAAATGTCTGAAAGTTCTCAGCTGCATCATTATAATTTCCTTTAAGGTAACCAGTAATTGTTCTACTAAGTTCTATTATTCCATAACGCAAAGATAGTTTTTTCTTTTTTACAATAATATCTCTGTGTGCAGCATTTCTCTCAGATGTTTGCAATATTGATGTTCTAACAATTGGGATTGTTCTTTTCTGATGCTCATAAGACTTTCTCAGATATGCACGTGCACCATTTTGTGATTTTCTCAGGGAAATTACTTCATAGTTTTGTTTATTAAAATGGTAAATTGCATTTTGGTGCAACTGGTAATACCCAACAGGTACACCACGAGTTCCAATTTTTTTAGAATTCAGATAAATTGCAATCTCACCTGATGCGCCGCGAAGATTCACACTGTTTGCAAAATCAAAGAACTGGGATTTGTCTGAAGTTTCAGCAGATTCTGCTTCAATTTCTATTGATTCATCATGTTTGTCGGAGATTATCGAATTTTTCTTGTTTATTGGTATGACATGATCTTGTGAGAGATATTCATCTATGTGTCGTGCAAAATAGTGGCATGCAGCATCATCAGGATCAAGTACGCATATTGCATATGATTTTTGTCCCATTCTTCCTGCACGACCAATTCGTTGTACAAAAGAGTCATACTCGTTTTTGAAGGCAGAAATGACCACATCAACATGCCCAATATCAATTCCAAGTTCCAAAGTGGGAGTACAAGACAATGCATCAAGTTCGCCCGCCTTCATCTGAGATTCATAGAGTCGTCGGTTATTTTGATCAAGCCCGCCCCTGTGAATTTGAATTCGAATTCCATCATTTGCAGACTCTACATTTGATGCAAGAAATTCTGAATCATTATGAGAGTTGCTAAAGATTAGTTGTGTAGAATGATTCTTGTAGCATGTTGATGCTAGCATCTCCATTGTAGTTCTCTGGCCAAATTTTCGTGGCATGATAAATAACATGTGCATGTTTCTTTTGCGTCTCATTTCACTTTTGATGTATGAAAATGATTCAGTAGGTAAATCAAACATGTTTGAGAAAAATTCTTGAGAGTTATCAAGAGTAGCTGACGAGCCAATATATTGTACTGACCCCATGTATCGTTTCATTCTTTTTAGAACATGGTACACATTGGATCCATGAAAACTAGTGTAAGAATGAGCCTCATCCATGACAATAATTTTTGCATTCTTGAAGAGTTCATTCCATTTTTTGTCTTGTAAAATCAAATGATAATTGATAAAATCAAAGTTTGTTGCAATGATTAAGGATTTTTTTGCAGCATCTGCAATTATCATGTCCTTGTATTCAGAACTTTGACCACCATGAATAGAATAGACGTCAACTGTATTTTTCAATCCACAACTATCAATGAGTTTTGATATTTTTGATACTTGATCATCAATTAGTGCATTGAGTGGGTAGACAAAAAGTGCAAAGACTCCAGGTTCTTTTTGTTGAGAGATTTTTTCAAGGATTGGAATGCTAAATGCCTCAGTCTTTCCAGAACCAGTAGGAGCTGAAATTATAGAATTTTTACCAGATAAGATAGAGCGGACTGATTCTTCTTGAAAGGGTAACAGTCCAGTAAAGCCATACTTGATGATTCCTTTGAGTATTTTCTCAGATAATACATCATTAAGGCTCTCAACGGGCACTTTTTCAGGCTCGGGGGACACCATATTTTCATAGTGAACAACTGCCAGAGATTCTTCATTGTGACCCTGAACAATTTCACGAATTATGAAATCATCATCAATTAGAGATTTTGGGATTTTTGATACATCGTACAGAATTTCTTGAGGGATCGGAATCTTTGGTTTTGAAGAGATTTCTTTTTTTGTGATTTGTTTTATTTCGTCAGGGAAATATTCTGACTCTGTTGAACCATCACATCTATGGGGTTCATCAGTTCTTGAATCAATTGGAATGAACTTTCCACTATCAGATTTGAATTCCTCATCCCAATAGATTTCAGCACCGCATCCTTTGGAGCAAGGTCTTGTCTTTCCAGAATAGTTCATCCCATATGTGGGTCTCTTTGGAATAATCATTTCAGGATTGCATTTGGGGCAAATTCCAGGACCGCCAACATCCTCAAAGTTTTGAGTGAGTTTAGTGTCACATTTGGAACAAAATTTCATGAATATTTTGTGAAATGTCTGACCTTTAATGAAGATATGAAAAGTTTGGAGTTAACATGAGATCAAATTTGATTCAATTATTCCTCAGTAGGTGGGATTAGTCAAAATAGATCCTGCGATCAAAAATTAATTTTCACTCTTGTTGCTAAATCATCATTACAAGAAACTACACATGGAAAAAACAAAAGAAAACATTTCAGAAAAATCAATTCAAGACAGACTTAGACAAGCGAGTCAGATTACAGTTGAGTCTGCACTCAGAAACAAAGTAAATCTCAACATTGCATGGTATGATGTACATGGAGAGCAACAAAATCAAAAATTCACAATCTCAGCAGGTTCAGTAATAGAATTTTAGGAAAAATTCCTATTTTCTTTTTTTAGTTAACACCTTTTCTTCTAGAGAGTTTTTCGCCTGAGAATTTGCTAGTACGCTCAAATTCTTCAGCCTTAGCCTTAACTCGGTCCCTTTCTTCTTGAGTCTGTTCACGAATGATGACATCTTCACTGTCAGTATAGTTTTGACACTTGTTACACAGCCAAAGTGTTCCTTTATCAGATTCACTATACTGAGGATAGCGTCTCTCTTCGCATTGTTTACAGTAAAGAGGCATGATAATTCAAGAAAATTTTCTTAAATTAAGCGTATTGGATTAGAACAAGTAGATTAGAATACCTAAAGAGAGGATGTGGAAAAGGCATCTACTCTACTTGTAATATTTGTGGTGTTTGATTATTTTTAAAACCTGTCAGTCTTCTTCTGATTCTTTTTTGTTGGTGAGTAATTCTTTATTCAAATTATCAAAATGCATCGCGATGTACCAACCATTAGGATTTACCATAATTGAGAGAGATCTAACTAATATTAAAGTATGATAATATTCTTTTAGGATTTTTCCAATTCGGATAGTATCAGAGTACGTTTTTTGCGTAGACTCTCCAGATTTTTTTCCAGTCGACGCAGTGTTTCTGTATCAGAATTTGTTTTCTTATTCTCAGACTCTTTATGTTCCTCTAATTTTTTGATTCTATTTTCAGTATCATTGAGAGCTTCTTTGAGGACTGTAACATCTTTTTCAAAAGACAAGTTATCAAAATTGAAGTGATTATCAAATTAAGGGTTTATGGATAAAGATCTCTTTGATTCCACTGTTCCTTTTGGTAATCAGTTCCAAATACATCAAGTGATTTTGTTATACATTCTTCTTGTTCCGTTCCTTGCGGGAATAATTGCTTGCAGTCATCAACTGCTAATTGCAAATTTCTTTGGTCACGTTCTGCAACATACAAATCATAATTTGAGCTGCCCATTATTCCAATAATTACTGCAACCACAATTACAATGGATAATGGAATAATTGGTCTCATCGTCCTGAGATATAAGCCACATACAATGCTATAGAAACAACAGTAGACACTCCAATAATTATTCCAAGTTCTTTTTTAGAAAAAACCGCAGTTCTGTAACTCAACAAGTAATTTACAATAATACTGAATTTAGGGTTTAGGATTCACATCCAATTCCATCATTGTCCCCATCAAAGTTGTGGGGATCAGGGGGTAAGACTGTAAATTTCTTGTAAACAACATCTACGCAATTCAAGTCTGGCGGTGGCGATGGAATGCAAAAGTCTGGATATGATGGATCACAGTTTGTTTGATCCTCTAGAACAGGGGTTG
>JBHITY010000020.1:0-3732 GCA_042138585.1 Candidatus Nitrosopumilus sp. | reverse complement strand
CAAAAGTCTGGATATGATGGATCACAGTTTGTTTGATCCTCTAGAACAGGGGTTGATGCTGGAATGTGTTGGCAGCCGTGTTTTTGAGCCCAAGAAATATGTTCAAACTCGGATTGTCCACAGAATTCTGTACTCAAGTATCCTAATCCAGAATCTAACAATTCTTCATTGAGAGATAATCCATTACAGTATACCACACCAAGCATTCTTCCATAACTTCCTTCAGTCTGTTTATCATCCTCATCTACCAATACAAAGGAGTCAATTGGGCAGATTGTTTGAATGAAATTTCTAGCCTCAATACCGTTTATTTCATCTAGTTCCGGGGCAGATGCCAAAGTGAATCGAATTGATTTTCCATCAACATGAATTGTATCACCGTCAACTATTCTAGTTACATATCCAGTTAGACATTCAGCATATCCAATACACTCATCAGGATTTGGAAAATTTCTGAATTCACGTTTTGGAGGTTCAACATAACATTCACCACGATGCTTCATTGCCATGTGTTCTGCATTCAAACTACAAAGATTGCCATAAGTTACTCCATTAACTCCGCACACAGGATTGTACTCCATGGTGCATGCAATTGGTGGCTTTTCAGAATGCCAACCGCGTTGTTGCATCTTTTCAACTGATTTCGCATTGACGCAAGCTGGAGTTGCATCATGTTTGAACATCAAATGTTTTCCTTCAAGACAAATAACATTCTCAGCTGAAATTCCTGCAAACTTTTGGTGATGTGGTCGCAAGTATTCTTTGATTACCCCATCCATCATACACAGTCTTCCAGCATATGCCCCAGGTCCACATCTATCATCTAAAACACATATTCCATCAAGAGATGCAAAACCAGGTGCACACATCCCCATATAGGAACGATGATGGTTGCCCATCTCATTCATCATTACGTGATGACCAGAGTACTCAGGATGAGAGGGTGCAAAGATAGGAGCTGGAGTTAACAAAACAAATGCAATAACGGCAATCAAAACAGTATTCAACAAAATTATTTTGTAATTCTGGCAATTAAGATTATCTAGAAACTATTTTCAAATGCTACTTCATTCAAAGGCAGTTGACCACCACGTTTTGGTGCATCTGCTGTTCTTTTTCCAACTACAACCATCATGACGATAAGATGGTCCTCTGGCAAATTGATAACGTTGGCCAATTTATCATAATCAAAGCCCACCATAGGACAAGAATCAAGCCCCATATCACGAGCTGCAAGCATTATGGTTTGAGCTGCCATGCCACAA
This sequence comes from Candidatus Nitrosopumilus sp., assembly GCA_042138585.1. Classification (GTDB taxonomy): domain Archaea; phylum Thermoproteota; class Nitrososphaeria; order Nitrososphaerales; family Nitrosopumilaceae; genus Nitrosopumilus. The sequence goes on along the minus strand of JBHITY010000020.1, from coordinate 2,467 downwards.
GAGCGAATTGCTTCATCTCTTTGTGCTTGAGTATCTTTAGAGTACTTTCTCTCAAGACTAGCTTTTACAAGTTCTTGTTTTTCAGGTGGATGATGCTTCCAATAACGTACTGGATCAGTCTTCCATGCAGTCATATCACCACACAGTACAACAACTAGTGAACCGTCTTTTGGTTGAGCTTGTCCTCTAGCAGCTTCTGAAATTTTCTCTTTGACTTCATGATCAGTTACATAGACAAATCTCCAGTTTTGTTGGTTGTAACTGGTTGGAGATAGTATAACATGTTCCATGAGTTTTTTGATATCATCAGAACTCATCTTGTGATTTGGATCAAATTTTTTGATTGCACGTCTTGTAGATACTGCTTCAAAAACATCCATAGAATTAATCCATACTTAATCTAAAATAAATTAAACGAAAAGACAATCGAGATTAAGACCAAGACCAAAAGTGTCTTGATGACATCCCTTATCACTTAAGATCAGAAACTATTGTCCTCTGATGACAGTGATTTCATCTTAAGGTCTGAAACGATTGTTCTCAGACGACAGACTTGTCTTTTCTTAACCACTTTATGTGAATTTGATATTTAACCGGTACTAATGATTTCTACTAGTGGCAAATGACGTGAACAAATTCAGATAGTCTATTTATTACACCCCAGAGATTCACAAAATATCTTGAAGATTGCAGTAATGGGAATGGGAGTAGCAGGTTCCTATCTAATGGCCAGACTCAAAGATTCTGAACATGACGTTACAGGATATGAGTTGAATCCAAAAGAGAGACATGACTCTATTTGTGCATGGGGTACAATCAAGCCAATACTTACTGAATACTGCAAAAAGACTGGCAGAGATTTTAACGACTTTCTAATTCATGATGGAAAAAACATGCATGTCAAAATGAACAATGATGTAAAGTTTGACATTGGGTTGCATGGATTATGTACATACGACAAAATTGGTCTAATCAAAGATTTCATTAAAGATTCTAAAATTATCTACGGTAAGCCACCATCACTTGAAGAATTAGAAAAAGAGTATGACATGATAGTTGATTGTACTGGATTTCACAGAGTGTACTTGCCAAAACTCAAAGAAGATTTCTTTTTGCCAACCTATGAATACAAAGTAGAATATGAAAATGGAGTTCCATATGATGACTTTTACATAGAGCCATTTCCTGGAATGTCAGGATATTTTTGGTATTTCCCATTAGGAGAGAATTGGGCCCACATTGGTGCTGGAGATTACAACAAGAATCACATCAAGGCAACAGATGAATTCTTGAAAAAACACGGGGGTAAAGTTCTCAAGACAAAAGGAAGACCAATCAGATTGGCAACTCCAGATAGATGCAAGCCATACTATTCAGGCAAAGTAGTAGGAGTTGGAGAATCAATTGGAACAGTGTATGCATTGTTGGGGGAAGGAATTATTCCATCAATGCAATGTGTTGAGTTATTCCTAGAGAACATGAATGATTTTAAGGCATATGAAAAGGCAGTAGAAGAGCACTACAAAGTATATGCCAAGGTTTTCAATTTTGTTAGGGCAAAAATCAAAAAAGATTTCAATTTCTTCAAATCACTTCCAGACTTTATTGCAATCTTCCGTTACATGAAAAAGAATGAAGACAGGTTTGGAATGGACATTAAAATTGCAGACTTGATGAAAGTAGCTAAAGCCTAACTAAAACTCACAGAACCAAAGCCTTCTCTGTTTGTTCTATTTGATGCCATGTTGTAATCATAAATTATCTTAGAATACTCTTTGAATTCTTCTTTCATTGGTTCCAGATCCTCTGCCAAGTAGAATCCTGGACAGTCTCCTGTGAATTGGTATGTTGCATGAACACGTGGCTTTCCCTTCTCATTTTCAAGCCAACTGGAAAATGGATACAAGTAACATACTCCAGGTCTGTCTGGATGCATAGAACATCCACCCTCTTCATTCAAAAATCTACAGGATATGTGAGTACCATCATCTGCTTCAGTCTCATCGGTCTTTCTTTTGAGATTGATTGTAGTCATAGTAGTCATTTGACCGGATGGTCCTGGTTCAGAGTAGGTAACTGTAAGAGTTTCATTTTTGATAAACTCTGATGGCTTTTGATATTTCAACCCCTTGCCAATTGTAATCAAATCATCAGAAGTAAGTGGAAGTCTCCCTTGTCTATCACAGCAGTTGTGGCAATCAGGCCAAAAACATTTCCACAAAATAAATTTTTTTTCAGAATTTAGATAAGGTACATGAAAAACTACATCTTTTACTTTGATTGCTCTATCAGATACATCAGTAATTTTTCCTAGCATAAAATTTCGAAGTATCGGATCAACATCCCAATCTTTTTGGAGTAAATCTAGTGATTCTTCAATCTCTTTTTGGGACAATAAGTTATAACATCATTTGCAGATGTTATTAATGTTGAGTGAAAAAGGAAAGTATGCCTCAGCTACTGAAAA
>JBHITY010000019.1:0-10803 GCA_042138585.1 Candidatus Nitrosopumilus sp. | reverse complement strand
TTCTGATGAATCAAGTAGTGAAGAAGCCAAAGAAGAGGCTGAAATTCCCAAATTTATTGAAACCATAGCATAAGTGCCATCATCAACATTTTTGTTAGAATCAGATGTATCTATCAGTAGAATATCCGAGTGGGAATCGGGTACAGAAGAACCAGAATCATCACCATTAGTCAAGTCCCCAGAATCTGAATGAAATTCAACACTATGTGCATGCTCTAAGGTAGTTGGATTTCCTATTGTGATTGTGGGAATAATTGCAGAATCTCTAAAAACATCCAGGTGATCTCGAGCACCGGTGTTGAGATTTTGATCAGGATCACTAAGCAATATTGGGTATTCAGTACCAGGTCTTAGCGAGTCACCATTTCCAATTGTCAAAATGGGTTCACCATCAAAAGATACAGAAGCAGTAGAGAATCCTGTAACAACTGAAACAGATTCTTTATTGTATGTTATTTGTCCCGTTTGACCCCTTGGAGCATCATCTTTAATTCCAATTACAGATTGATCATCAGAATCAGAACTTGAAAATATTCCAGAATTTGGTTCTTGTTCAACTAATGTAATAATTTGTGAGGAATCTTTGGTTTTATCATTTACGCGGGAAGTGGGTTGATCATTGTTTATTTTTAATTCCATAATATTTCCAAGATTGAGAGATAATTTTCCATTATCTTCAAATCCTAAATTTGAAAGATGAGGAATTAGATTTACCAATCCTGCATTTCCATTTGCATCATCATTACCAGAATTATCATATGCTTGATAGAATGTTCTTGTTGTAGAATTGACATTAAATGTCCAAGAATCTTCATCGGTTGGATCTTGATTTAGTTGAATATCATTGAGGGTAAGAAATACTTCAGAGTTTTCAGGGTAAAGATCTCTGTCAAGTTCTAAAGAAATATTTTGGATTTCATCATAATCAAGAGATACCTGTTGTGAAGGACCTCCAGGATTGTATTGTATTGTAACATCATCAAATGAATAGAGTTGGATTATAGGCCATGCATCAGCATCTAATCCAATTTGGCCAACTAAGATGTTGGAATTTGTGTTAATGGATTTTGCTTTTCTTACAACATTATTGAGATTTGTAGAATCAGTTGGAGAGCCAGTACATTCACTAAATGAGGAATCTCCGTTTGTAAAACCACTCAAGCCAGTAGAATGTGGAACTGCAATTCCATCTGTTTCAGAAAAGGAAGTACCTAATACAGAAGATGCAGTGTCTCTACTACAAAAAACTCCAAAGTCCAATCCTTTCCCAGCTAAACCAACAGTAGCATCTGCAGTCTTTGCCTTGTCAACATTTGCAAAATATGCATACCAATTTCCATCTGTGGCTTGAACCATTCGTAGTGTTTTACCATTAAGAGTAACATCGGGTTCGCCTTTGCCTTCATCAGTATCAGAGATATTAGAATCTCGAATAACTACCTCAATTACCATAGAACCTGCAAAAATATTACCAAATTCAGAGTTTTCAGCAGAAACTGAAAGATTTGGATTACTAGAAGCATCAGCATCTATGAATGGAATTAGAATTAATGAGAAAAATCCTAACAAAAATAGCCAATTTTTGTTCAATATCAAAAATGATGGCTCTTTCCAAATAACGTTATCGTATGATTTCTCCTTAGAAACTTGTAATACATAATAGAATTGATTAGAAAATAAGGAAAATGTTTGTTCAAAGAACCAAAGTATTACAGATTTCACTTTTAGCTATATTTTCAGCATTTTTAGTAGAATTGATCTTTGGTCTTGTTTCTAACAGTCTAGCATTAATCACAGATAGCATACATGCATTGTTGGATAGTGTGGTAACTCTTGTGTTACTCTTAGCTGCAAGAATGGCAATAAAACCACCAGACGCCGAACACACCTACGGTCATGGAAAAATAGAATCATTAGGCGGGCTAATTGGAGGAATAGCAATTTTTCTAATTGCATGTTTTTTCATTTACGAATCAATCAACAGAATACAGAGCCCTCCTCCAACCATACTACCTGGAATGTTTGCAATAATTGGTGGACTATACACAATAGGAATTGATGTTTTTAGAATTATTCTTTTGAAAAGATCAATTCAAAAAATAGGAGGAACAACTCTCAAAGCAGATTTCTATCATGCGTTTATGGATCTTGGTTCAACATTAGTTGCAATAATTGGAATTGTTTTGGTTTCTTATGGTTTGTATCATGGTGACTTTGTTGCTGCATTAATCTTAGGAGGACTTTTAGCAGTACTCAGTGTTAAACTGGTTTACAAAACAGCACTTGATTTGACAGATATCATTTCACCAGAACTTGTTAAAAATGTAAGAGACATCGCAGTATCAACTGATGGAGTTATTGGGGCAGATCCAGTACTGATGAGACGTTCAGGTGATACAACTTTTGCAGATGTTACAATATCATTGAGAGGAGATACTAGTTTTGACAAGGCACATGAGATAAGCAGTAATGTAGAAAAAAATATCAAAAATAAGATTCCTAATGCAACAATTACAATTCATTTTGAGCCTAATTGGGAGGATGTTCCTTTGGATGCAAAAATTCTAGATATTGCAAAAAGTGTAGATGGGGTAAGAGGAGTTCACAATGTTAGTACCCACAAAACCAAAGGAAAGACATTTTCTGATTTACATGTCATGGTAGATAGGGGGATAAATTTATCATCAGCTCACAAAATTTCGGAAATAATAGAACAAAAAATCCAAGATAATATTCCAGAAATAGAACATGCCACAATTCACCTCGAACCATTTGTTACGGTTCCAGAAAATTTCAATATAGAAGACAAAGTAACTGAGGAAAAAATTCAGATAATTTTAGAAAAATATCCAGAAATAAAAAAAATAGGAAGAATTGTTTCATTGAATTTTGAAAATATTCTCAAAATCGATATAGATTGCTCATTTGACAAGGAATTATCAATTGAAAAGGTTCATGACTTGACATCAGAGATTGAACACATCATAAGAGAAGAAATCAAAAATGCTGTAATTACTATTCATCCAGAGCCCATCTAGACCAAAATACTGGTCAAATACATCACGAGCATTCCTACTGCAAATCCAGATGCTACAGATGCACTAGAGAGATTCCTGTCACCTTCTTCCCTTAACCATTTCATCAACACTAGGATAACCTGAAATATTGCACCTGCCCCAATTGCAAGAAATATCACAGATGCGAATGGAGAATAAACGAATCCTCCAACCCAAGCACCAAAAATTGCAGGAGCTCCTGCAATCATTCCCATTGCAGCAAGTTTTCCAATCATTAATTTTCCTCTAGACATTGGAGCTGCAATTGCAATTCCTTCAGTAGTATTATGGAGTGCAAATCCGACAATCAAAAATGTACTAAATGCAATAGAACCCATTCCCACTGCAGCGCCTATTGCCAAACCTTCGCCAAAATTATGCAAACCAATTCCTATAGAGATCATCAGAGCGATTGCAACGGGTTTTGCAAGTTTTGAAGAATTTGCTCTTTTAACTAGTTTTTCTCCAGAATAATACAATCCTAAAAAGGACAAAACAACAACTGTTGCAACTAACAGCGTTCCATTAAAACTTCCAGCTAAACTTTCATTTGAAACGTCAATAGATTCTTCTATAGAATCAAAAGCTAAGAAAAGCAACAATCCAGCAGTTAATGCCAAAAAGAAATGATATTTTGATTTACTAATTTTCTTGATAAAAGGTAACCAAAGAAGCCCAATCATTACGGGAATAATTCCTACATAAGTTCCAATTATCGCAAAAAATACTGCAAGATCTAAAGTGGGTTGCAATGCAGGTGCAGCGGCTTCGACCTCTTTTTCAAATCTAGTTCCATCATTAACAGTAATTCCAATTATGTATGGTTCTGCTTCATTCCATTCAAATGGGATTCTTACTAGTGCTGTTTCATATCGTTCTAGATGTCCATCTGGTTCTACAGCTGCAGGATGAATTCTATCATTAACATCAGCCATTACAACCTGAACGGGAATGGGACCAGTGTTCCTAACAGTAGCCTGTATTTCAGAATCAACAAAATCTACCTTTTCAATGGTTATTTCAGGAAGTGGAATTCCCAAATCAAGTAAATCAGCACCAGGTCCAAAAATGTAAACCATCATTATAATGACAAAAGCAAAAGGAATGATTCCGCTTGCAATTACTTTTCCTTTAGATGAATTATCACTAAGTTCCATATTCTAATTCCTGAGAATTATTTGGATTGTCTTTAACAAGGAAAATTCCAACCCAACCTTTTTCTGAAAATTCTACTTTATGAGCATGAAATAGATATTTTCCCGGATATTCATACTCAAATTCCATTATTCCACGCTCAGTTTGAGAGAGGGTTATCATGTCAGTATAAAATGATGGAACGATATCAGTTCCTGTTGGATAGTATTTGTATAAATTTCCATGAAGATGGAAATTATTGATTGGATCAAATTCAACCATGTTGACAACATAAATTCTGATTAATTCATTTGTGTTGATTTGAATTGGATGATGTTGATAATAAAATGGAATAGTGTTTGCAGCATAAAAATTATTTTCAGTGTCAAAATCAGTGTCAAGACCATTTAGTACCATAACCATTTCATCTGCTGGTGGACGTCCTTCTTTTGGATCCACAATAAATACGCCATACAAACCATGTACAATGTGTTCTTCAAGTGGCATAACATGACAATGATAAGGATGAACACCTACTGGGCCAGCTTCAAATTCATAGACAAACTGTCCTCCATTTCCACCTACAGGTTCAAAGACACCATCCATTCCAGCTGGATGAGTTCCATGAAAATGAATTGTGTGTTCTTTTGAGCCATTATTGATAAAATTAATTCTAACGATATCTCCTTCAGTTGCTCTTATTGTTGGTCCAGGAACAGTTCCATTAAAAGTCCAAACATTGTAAAATACACCAGGAGAAATTTCTTGAATTTTGTCATCTTCTGCAATTATTGTGTATTCTCTAATGATTTGATCTGTTTCAGAAGTAGATATTCTACCATACTCAAAATTTCGTAAAAATACATCAGGATCAAAGTCTACCGTGGAAACAGTGTAAAGAGGATCAATTACTTCACCAGAGGTTCTAACAACTGCACCTGAGTGAGTGACAAAGGTTTTCTCTTCGATTTGGGCTTCAGAAATTGAGGGAAATACAGCAATTGCTGAGAGTACAACAGTTATCGATACAAGTAAAATCATAGCATTAGAACGTGTGATTTGCAACAAGCTCATGGTCAGAAATTCTTTATTTAAATTTAACCTGAGCTAACTTTTTTAGCCCAATCTAACTTTGTTAAATAAGACTAAATTTTGAAATTAGAAAAATTAGGTTTAAAGTAAAGAAAAAGATGTCAAAAATATGCAAAAGGCTGGAATCATCCTAGTTGTTTCAGGTGCATTAATTGTAATTGGATTAATTTTACTTGCAGCTGGAAATCAGATTATTCTAGAAGGTGTTTTCCAAGGTAATGGAAAAATTAATTCAAGTCAGGATCTGACTATTTTAGGAGAGTTTAATTCAGAAGAATCATCAATTGGAGTTTTTGCAGTACAAGTTATGGAGTTTAAGGAAAATACAGTTTCAGCTAAAATATTAGATCCTTTTGATAATCAAATAGTTTCAAAAAATGTAGATGAAGAAACTATCGAAGAAGAATTTGATATTGCAGATACAGGGGATTACAAATTAATTATTCAGACTAATTCAAATGAAGATATCCAAGTGTTTGGTGCAATTGGACCACTTCCAGATGCAGGAAAGAAATCACTTAGTTTTCTTTCAGCATATATTTTGATTATTGGAATGGTCGGACTAGTTGGTTCTGGAATTTACAGAATTAAAAGTAAGAAAAAATCAGTTTAGATAACTATCCATTTTTTCCAGACTGCTAATGGTTTGATCAAAGTTATCATTATTTTCAACAATACTTGTGAGTTTTTCAGAATTTGCAGAAATCATTGATTTTTCACCGTTTGTGTTTTTGATGATAAATTCATGGTCTATCAGATATGCCAATCTTTCTAAAACCTCGGTTTCAGGTATTGAAACTTGTTCTGCCAAAAAAGTACATGATTTGGTACCATTTTCTAATTCTGCTATAATTGAAGATGTAATTGGATCAAACATACAATCTACAACCTTTTCGCGATCAAAAGAATCAGCCATTTCATTTGGTATGAGAATCTTGAAATTTATAACTTTTCAAAATTCAATAAGATAATTAAGAAAAAAGCCCATACCATAATATGCAAAAACTGTGCCTAAATGATCCATCAGGAAAAGGAGAGCATTGTTTCTGCATCGATATTGATGCCCAAAGAGGGGTCAAAAAGTGCTGTCAGTGTAATCAATGGAATGTACAAGGCAACGATTGGACAGAAGATGAGGATTTTAGATAACCAAGTCCAATAGAGACTCACAGTCAAGCACACATTACACAAAACATGAAAAGTTAGCCAAAATGATGCCTAGCATGGTTTTTATCGGGGTTTCCTTGAATTTTGGAATACTTGAGTGCTCAAGAATATAGACACATTGTTAGGATTGTGGGTAACGATATCCCAGGAGAGAGAAAAATGCTCGTAGGACTTACTCAGATCAAAGGTATTGGGTATAACTTTGCTACAGCAATTTTAGACACATTAAAAATTGATTCAAATTCCAACATAGGTCACCTTACTGATGAAAATGTTCAAGCAATAGAAAAACTGATTTCAAATCCAGTTGAAGGTACTTTCCCAACATGGTTCCTTAACAGAAGAAAAGATATTGAAACTGGTAAAGATTTGCACTTGTTAACATCAGATATTCCATTTACATTAAGAAATGATATTGAAAGAGAAAGAATTACTGCAAGTTGGAGAGGTTATCGTCATCTTAGTGGTCTAAAAGTAAGAGGACAGAGAACTAGAACGTCTGGAAGAAAAGGAGGAGCAGTCGGTGTTGCAAAAGGTGGCATGGCAGCTCCTGCAAAGAAATCTTCTTCTGATGCTCCAGCAGCCGCAGCAGCACCAGCAGCTCCAACAGCCGCAGCAGCACCAGCTGCAGAAGCAGCTCCAGCAGCAGAGGAGAAAAAAGAATAGGTGTTTTGAATGGGAGATCCAAAATATCCACGTAGAGTTTGGAGAAAACCAAAGAGACCTCTTAATTATGAATTAAAAATGGAAGAGTTGAAAACTCTTGGTACATTTGGATTAAGAACTAAAAGAGAATTATGGAAAGCACATACAGAATTATCACGTGTTAGACAACAAGCTAGATCATTACTTTCTTTAAGACGAGAAGTTAGAGCAGAAAAAGAACCAATTCTAATGAATTCTCTTGCTAGAATAGGATTAGTTAGCACTGATGCAACATTAGATGACGTACTTAACTTGACTGCAAATGATTTACTTGCAAGAAGATTGCAAACTATTGTTACAAAGAAGTTAGGATTCAAAACACCATATCAAGCAAGACAAGCAGTTATTCACGGTCACATTATGATTGGTGAAAGAAAAGTAGACATTCCATCATACACAGTAACAGTTGAAGAAGAAAACAGTATTCATTTTGCACCAGAATCAAAAATTCCACAAGTTTTAGAGAAAACAAAAAGTGAAACCCCTGCTGAAGAAACAGTTGAGGCTACTGCTGAAGAAACAGTTGAGGCTACTGCTGAAGAAACAAAGAATGAAAGTTCTTCAACAGAATGATAGAATAATTAGGCTTATCAGTAAATAACCCCAAATATCAGGTAGAATAGTTATGTGTTCAATTATCGGCTATTACGGAAAAGAATCTGCAGCACCCATAATCGTAAAGGGATTAAAGAGAATGGAATATCGAGGATATGATAGTGTTGGAGTTGCAACAGAGTCAGAAAACCAAATTGGATTAAAAAAAGGAACTGGAAAAGTACAAGAAGTTAATTCAAAAGTACAACTAGAAACACTGCCAGGAAGAGTTGGAATTGGTCATACCAGATGGGCAACACATGGAAAGGTTACTGATGTAAATGCTCATCCTCATCCTAGTAATTCAGAAAAAATTGCAATTGTTCATAATGGAATCATAGAGAATTTTGAAGAGTTAAAGAAACAATTGGAAAGTGATGGATATACTTTCAAAAGTGAAACAGATAGTGAAATAATCGCTAATTTACTGCAAAAAAATTATGAACAAACAAATGATGTTAAAGAGGCAATTCTAAAAACAGTTGCACAACTAAAAGGACACTATGCATTTGTTGCAATGTTTGAAGACGGACAATTAGCAGCTGCAAGATTTCATGAACCACTAATTATTGGAGTAGGAAAAGAAGATTTCTTTTTGTCAAGTGATGTTTTAGGATTTATCGAATTTACGGATAATGCAATTTACATGGAAAATGGTACTTTTGTAATGTTTGACAAAAATAAATTCCAAATTTCAGATTTCAATGGGGAGTATGTTGGATATGAAATTACCAAGGTTTCAAAAGAATTTGGAGATGCATACAAAGGTGATTATGCACACTTTACATTAAAAGAAATTTACGAACAACCTGAAACAATTTTGAAAGCAGGACAAAAAACAGCTAGTGAAATAGAGAAAGCGACAGAGTATATCAGACACGCAAAAAATATCTACATCACAGGAAGTGGAACAAGCTACAATTCAGCATTAATTGCAAAGCAAATTTTGTCAAAATATGTAAAAATCAAGGCTGAATCAGTCATGTCTAGCGAACTTCAGTTTGACCCAAACGCTATTGAAGAAAATTCTATTCTAGTAGCAATTTCTCAAAGTGGAGAAAGTGCAGATGTTTTAGAGGCAGTAAAAATTGCAAAAAATGCAAATTGCAAGATTATTGCAATTGTCAATATGTTAACATCTTCACTTGCAAGAGAGGCAGATGTTGTAATTGGTTTGAATTGTGGTCCAGAAATCGGAGTTGCTGCAACAAAAAGTTTCACATCACAACTTGTAATCCTTTACAAGATTGTACAAAAATTAAGCAATAACGATATTACAATCAATTTTGAAGAGTTTTCAAAATCAATTTCAAAAACATTGGATAATCCAACCAATATTCAAAAAATTGCAAAAGAATTGAAAGAAATTTCAGACATTTACATTTTAGGACGTGGAATTAATTATCCAATTGCAACAGAATCGGCACTAAAACTTAAGGAACTTACATACATTCATGCAGAGGGAATTGCAGGAGGAGAATTAAAGCATGGGCCTCTTGCATTAATGGATTCCAAAGTATATGTAATAATTCTCAATCCAAATGATTCAACATATTCAGATACTCTCACTAGTGCAAGGGAGATCAAAGCTCGTGGTGCAAAAATTATTGGAGTATCAGATGTAAAAAGTGATGTATATGATCATTGGATTGAAATGCCAAAAATTAGTGAAGTGTTATATCCAATTTCAGAGATAATTCCAATCCAATTGTTATCATATTATGCAGCACTTGAGAAAGATGCTGATCCGGATTATCCAAGAAATCTTGCAAAATCAGTTACAGTCAAGTAAACAATCGTTGATACTCTTTTTCAGCTAAACTCAAAAAGGTTTCAGAATCATTACCAGTTTTTAGCATTGAGGAAATGATACTACCACCAGCACCAACTCCTTCTTTTGCAAATCCTTCCGAAAACGCCTTGAGCCCAGAGAATTTGGAGTTTTTCATGCCTGGATCAACAGAAATGATGGGAATATCTGCAATATCATTAACGAGTTCTTTGAAATTTGCAGTTTTGTCATTTGTAATGTAGGATGTGGTTCCAATTGCAGTATTTTCTTCATTAAATCCAATTTTTGATGCAAAAGCCAGAACTGCAGCCATTTGCGTTCCACCTGCCAACATTACCTTAGATACGCTAGATGCAGAGCTTAACATTCCAGCAACAAAAGGAATCATTGGATCACCAATCTTAGCAACAATACTGTATGGGTGTTCTGAATCAACTCTTTCAAGTGCAGATGTTACAATTTTATTTTTTAATTCAACAGGATTATCAGGGATGCTTGAGCTGACCTTTGCATTAAAATCCAATGCCTTTAGCAATGCTAATGCAGTGGTTGTGCCACCAGGAATACATTCGCCAATCATCAAACAATCAGTTAATGATGCTAAACTTCTTCCAAGAATTTGTCCGTATTCAACTGCATGAGATACTATTGTGTCATTCATTGCATCCTCAACTGAAATATTTTTTCCAAAGGGCAAACCAGATTCAATAAAAGGCAACTTTGGTGTGATTTTACTTCCAGCATTAATTGTCAAATGAGAAATACTTGCAGATTCAAGAGCAGTTTTAGTTAACAATCCAGGAGTGGGCTTGCCATCAGGAGTCATTGGAATTTTATCAATAGTTTTACAATATCCATAATGCAGGTATTCTGCATCAGCAGGAGGAGTATATTGAATGGAGTCTTTGTCAGCACCTGCAAAAGTTATTCCAGGAATTTCAGAGGTTTCAGTATAGGAGATCACAAATGAAAAAAGAAATCTTCCAGATTTTACAGAATCAATGAAATTTTGAGCAAGTTCAGAATTTCCAGATAATTCAAAATCTTCCAAAAAATCACTAACCCATCATATCAAGAAATTGTTGTTCTGTTCTCTTTTGCATTACCATATTAGTGATCTTTTCTTGTCCCAGAGTAGAAGTCTCTTTATGGCCATAATTGTGCCCAGAATACATCACCAAATTATCATCTAATGAATAAAGAACATCAAATAGGCTATGATAGAGTTCTTTTGCACTACCACCAGGCAAATCAATGCGACCA
>JBHITY010000018.1:0-11066 GCA_042138585.1 Candidatus Nitrosopumilus sp. | reverse complement strand
AAATTGGTCAAATATAGAATAAACAGGATTATTGTGTCTATCACCTAACGAACCTAGTTTGGATAAAAATTCAGATATATCACAACAAGATTGTATATATGATTGAACAGAACGTATTCCAGTTTTATCTGCATTTAAAATTACTTCATAAACAAACTCTAAAGGTTCCTTGTTTAGTTTGTTTGATGCATATAACGATAATACTGCAGCATAAGTCAAATCAACTTCATCATTGAATCCTCCTGAAGCTTTGAATCCATCAATTATTTTGTGATCAATTTGGATAGAATCAATTTCAGCAAATTCCTTTAGAACATATCTACATGTTTTATCAATTGTTTTATCATAAGATTGTGTAATGTCAACAAGAACTCCATCACAATCAAAGATGATTGAATCAAATTTTTGATTATTCAATTTTTTATCCTAAAAGATCACGTATTGCTAAAAGGAATTTTGAATTCATTTCCTTAGTTCCAATAGTAACACGTAGACATCCTGGATGAGAGCCAATCTTGCCAAGTTTACGTATAGAAATTCCTTGTTCTACTAGTGCAGAAAATACACGTTTGTCTGCACCTTTAGCATCAAATAGCACAAAATTAGCCTTGGAATCAAAGACAGTAAAGGCATCATACTTGCGAAGATTCTCAATGATTTTTTTACGCTCAGATTTTATGATTTCAGATGCCTCTCTCATTTGGTCCACTTTATCCAAAGATGCAATTCCAGCCTCAATTGCTAAACTATTGAGAGGGTATGGATATTGCAACACCTGATTGAAAACCTCAACTATTTTCTTATTTGCAGCAAAATAGCCCAAACGCAAACCCGCAAGACCAAAGGCTTTGGAAAATGTTTTGACGACAATTAGGTTATCATATTTTTTTGTTAGTGAAACAGTTGAAGAGTCAGCAAATTCACCATATGCCTCATCAACGATTACCAATCCATCAAACTTTTTAATTAAGGATTCTATCTGGGTTTTTGAGAATTGGAATCCAGTAGGATTGTTTGGAGAATCTAAATACAAAATTTGACATTTTTTCAAATTTGAATTGAATTTTTCAAGATCAAGTTTCATATCTGGTGAAAAGGGAATTTTAATACAAGGAATTGAATATAGTTTGCATCTTTCTTCAAAGAATCCAAATGTAGGGTCTGATGTTAGAATTTTAGTTTTAGTTGAAGCCATATTTGATAAGAATAAATCCAAGATTTGGTCAGAACCATTTCCAACACCAATCATATTTTCAGGAACTTTGAGATATTTTGATAGTTTGGATACTAATCTCTCAACTCCTCCTAATGGATATTCTCTTACATCAGAATTTGATTTGGCATAAGAGATTACATCTTGTTGGAATTTTTTGTTTATTACAAAATTCTCATTAGAGTCCAGTTTCAATACATCATCAAACTTTTCAGGTTTTTTGTAACCTCCTAGTTTTGCATATTCATCTAATTTTTTTTCATACCATCTATTTTTCATTTCAATCTACCTCTTACTGCTTCATAGTGATTTGGAAGTCCTTCTGCTAAAGTTAGAGCCTTCATAGATTTTGATATTTTCTGCAAATCTTTTTTGCTTGTTTCTATCTTGGTTAAGAGCTTGACAAAGTCTAATACAGACAAAGAACCTCTGGTCTTACCAAATCCATTTGTGGGCAAAATGTGATTTGAGCCTAACAAATAGTCACTAGCAGAAGAGGGACTATTTTTTCCATATAAAATCAAGCCAGGATTCTTGATTTTGCTCCATTTTTTGGGATTTTTACTAATAATCTCCAAGTGTTCAGGTGCTAGTTCATTTGCAATATCAATAATGTCTGATACTTTACAGACTCCAATGAATCCATTTGATTCTAGGCTGGATTTCACAATTTTTGCACGTTGGATGTTTCTCAGTTTAGAGTCCACAATGGATTGAATCTTCTTTGCAATAGAATTTGATGGAGTTAATGCATAACAAAATGTATCAGGAGAGTGTTCAGCTTGTGAAATAAGATCTAATGCTGCAACATCAATATCTGTTGCAGAATCAATTACAATCCCTAATTCAGTAGGTCCTGCCATCATATCAATAGAGACAACATTGCTCACTAGATATTTTGCCAAAGTAACAAAAGCCCCTCCCGGTCCAACTATTTTGTCAACCTTTTTGATAGAACTGGTACCATATGTCAATGCTGCAATTGATTGTGCACCACCAGTTTTGTAAATTTCAGTTGCTCCACAAATATCTGCAGCTACAATTGTTAATGGATCAATATTTCCAGAAGAGTTAGGTGGAGACACTACAACAATTCTTTTTACACCTGCTATTTTTGCAGGAATAACAGACATTATAGCTGAACTTGGATATCTTGCTGCACCACCTGGAACATAACAGCCCACACTATCAATCGGGATAAATGATTTTGAGAGTTTTGTTCCATTTGACTTTACAGTAATATCTTTGAATTGACGTCGTACTGCAGATTCTGCTTTTGATAATCTTGATTTTGCAAGTTTAATTGCAGATAAATCCTCTTTTGAAACTTTAGAGTATGCACTAGCAATTTCACGTTTTGAAACTCTTAATGATGAAATTTTTGCACCAAATTTTTTTTCATATTTTTTGAGTGCAACATCACCATTTTTCTTTACATCTTTGAGAATAGATTCTACAATTTTCTGGTTTTTTGAAGAGGTTTTTGTGCCTATTTTCTTAAGAAATTGATCAGAATTTTTAATTGGAATGATTTTCATCAATTTTCTTCGTCACGTTTAATCTCCTCAAGTTCCAGTATTTGTCGTGGTTCATGCACTACTAATCCTTGTGCAATCTTTCGCAGTTTTGGAATTATTTTGTGGAAATCTGATTTTTTGATTATAGTATTAACTCCGTACCAACCAGATTCACTTAGTGGACTAATTGTAGGTTTTTTCAATGATGGAATCTGTTTTAGTAGTTTTGGCAGATTTTTCTCTTCTACATTTAGGTAAATGTGCAGATATTTTTTGCCATGTACTGCTCCTCGCATTAAAGTGACAATATCAAAGATCTTTTCTCGTTTTGCATTGTCTTTTAGAGATTTTTTGTTTACTATCAAATGTGCAGTTGAAGTAAGAACCTCATCTACAATCTTTAATTTATTTTGTTTAAGAGTAGTTCCAGTTTCAGTTACATCCATTATTGCATCTACATCCTCAGGAGGTTTTGCTTCTGTTGCACCAAATGATAGATGAATTTGAACTGATTTGTTAGTTCCAATACGTAACCAAGGAGTAACTATTTGCGGATCTTTATTTCCAAAATATTTCTTGTAAGATGGCAGGTTTTTGATAAAACGAGATGCAGTTGTAAGGTATTCAGAAGAAATTCTCAAAGTCTTTTTCTTTTTAGCGTAATCAGCAATCATTGCATCTAGATTCTTGTATCGATAGTTATCTGGAAATGCAATTACAAGTCTAATCTTTCCATATTCTAAATCTAAAATTGGTTCTACATCGGATTTTGTTTCGCCTACCCAGTCCTTACCAGTAATTCCTACATCATACAATCCTTCATTAACTAGAGTTGGAATTTCTTGAGGTCTTAGCATTTTTACAATAATTTTTGGGTCATCAAGATATACACGATAGGTTCTACTCTTACGATTTACTTTAGTCCAAGATCTCTCTAGGAGTTTGAATGTAGCATCCTCTAGGCTTCCCTTTGGAATTGCAAATCTTATTTCTGACATGGTATCTCCTTTCAATCTGTCTATATAATAACGTCATTAATTTTGTTCAAGCAGTTCTTTTGCTCTATTTACTGAAATATTATTTTCTTCAATCATCTGAGAAACTATCTTATCAATTTGTTCAGTAGATGCACCAGCTGCTGATGCTAGATTTCTAGCATGTAGCCTCATGTGTCCTTTCTGAATTCCATCAGTTGCAAGTGCTCTCATTGCACTAAAGTTTTGAGCCAAGCCTGTTGCAGTAATTATACATGCCATCTCTTTTGCAGATTCTGCACCTAAAATTTTGGTACAAATTTTTGCGACTGGATGAACATTGATGATTCCACCTACAATACCAACAGATAAGGGAATTTCCAAAGTTCCAACAAGATTTCCATCAGAATCTTTAGTCCACTCAGACAAAGAGCGGTATTGTCCAGAACGGGATGCATAAGCATTTGCTGCAGCTTCAATTGCACGACTATCTTGTCCAGTGGCATTAGCTACTGCAATAATTCCGTTCATGATTCCTTTGTTGTGAGTTACTGCCCTATACACATCATGTTTTGCAAATTGATATGCATGAATCATGTTTTTTACAACCTCTTCACCTCCAACTGATTCTTTGTCAAAAATAGCAGTTGCCTTGACCATACGTCTTGTAGAATAGTTAGATAGTATTCGAAGAAGTGTCTTTCCTCCAGTTAGTTTTTCAATTAATGGTGCCACACCTTCACACATTGTATTAGTTACATTTGCACCCATTGCATCACCCACATCAATCAATAATTCAACTATTAACATTGGTTCAAAATCTGTATCAAGTTTTTTACATGTAATCTCTTTTGCGCCTTTTCCCATCTTAGAAAGAGTATTACTTTTTGAATTTGCAAGTTCTAGAATTTCTAGAGTACTTTCTTTGATTTTTGATACTGCATTATCAATATCTGCACCTAGAACTTGAATTTGTCCAATGCTGTAAGATTCATCAGCCTCAACAGTGAATCCTCCTTTTGGTCTTGCAAGTTTTGCGGCTTTAGATGCTGCTGCAATTACAGATGGCTCTTCAATTACCATAGGTACAAGATAGTCTTTGTTGTTAATTTTGAAATTTGTCGCAACTCCTAATGGAAGAGAAAATGTTCCAAATGCATTTTCTACCATCTTGTCTGCTTTATCAAATGTAACTCCACCATCAGGTAATTCTAATGATTTTATATCATCTTCAGAGAGATTTGCAAAATTTTTGATAACATCTAATCTTTCTTTTCTTGATTTTTCAAAAAATTTTGAAATTGATGAATCAGGCATTTTATTTCAATATCCTCAATAATTTATCATCATTTGTAGCGGGAAAACCTTTTCCATCAGTGTTAGAAGTAATTACGTAAAGATACCCATCAGGTCCTTGTACTACATCACGAACACGTCCTATTCCACTAAGTATTGATTTTTGAGAACTCAATCCTTCCTCAAAATCTACCTGATACACATTTGATGCTCGCATAGAAGCCATAATGAATGGAAATTCAAAATCAAACTTGTCACCAGTGTAAAATAAAATTCCTCCAGGTTCTATGCTAGGATCATAACACAGAATAGCATTTTCAAAATTTTCATTTCCAGAACATTCTTGCTCTGGCCAACCATAATTTTTGCCTGCTAGAATTATATTAATTTCATCATTTTTTTCAGGTCCAAATTCAGCAACATACAAGTTTCCATCATCATCCCAAGTCATTCCTTGAGGATGTCTATGACCTAAAGAATAGACAGGTGAATTTGTAAACGGGTTATCTTCAGGAATTGAACCATCATCATTTATTCTTAAAATTTTGCCAGACAAAGAATCAAGATCTTGTGGTAAGTGGGATGAATCAGATGTAGTACCAGTTCCGATATACAATTTGTCATCAGGTCCAAATTTGATAAATCCGCCATTTGTAAAAGAAGAAGCAGGGATTTTATCGAAAATGGTTTCTGCATCTTGCAATTTATTTTCAGATTCTGTAATTCTCATTATTTTATTCCATAACGCTTCATCTTCTTCATAAGTCAAAAATACATAGATGTAATGATTCTCTACAAAATTTGGATGTAATGTAATTCCTAATAGTCCACCATCGAAAACATCAGCAGCACGAAAAGTTGCGAGTGGAGATTCTAATTGAACATCATTTTCTATTACTACGATAGAACCATCTTTTTCTGTTACAAAAATTCGATTTTCAGAAACTGCAATTGAACGAGGTTTATCCAAATTCTCTGCTAGAATTTCTACAGATTCGTCTTTGTTAATAGAATTTGGGTCAGGTAACGGAATAGGATCAGATGGGGAAGACAAAACAAATACTGAAAATACAACTGCAACAACAACTACAGCAACTGAGATTTTTTTATCCATGAAAATTAGATTTCTTCAGTTCATATTAATTACTTTCAAGAATTCAAAAAAGCGTATATACGGCTCGGGTTAATTTCTGAATCAGCGGGGTGGGGAAGCCAGGTCATCCCGGCGGGCTCATAACCCGCAGTTCAGTAGTTCAAATCTACTCCCCGCTACTTAATTTTCATAAACACAAAACCAAGAAAGAGAATTTTTGAAATTACTTGATTTGTTTTGAATACCTTGTCTTTGTTTAGGGCGTGTTAGATGTCTATGTGCAGAGATCTTTGGCAAATACAATTTTTTCTCAAGTTGTCGACTAATTTTTTCATTGATTTTTCTTGAAGATTTTTTTCCACAGCGAATGCATTGAAATCCTTGTTCTTTACCTTTGGATTTCATTTTTTTGTTACATTTTTTACAAATTGGATTTGAGATTTTGGTTTGTTTTTCAAGTGACAGAATATTGATAAATTCAACATTAATTATTCGAGGGAAATTTTTGGAAGCCTTTCTAACACCTCCTCCCACAGTTATTTTATCACCTTTTATCAAATGTGAGGCAACAACAGACATTCCTGTTGGTTTGTAAACTGCACACCAAAATTCATTGTTATTTGAAAGGATCTTAAAAAATACATGTCCACCCTTGGCAACTTTAGGGGAATTTGAAACAATTCCAGTTAATTTTCCTGATGCATAGGGTTTCATTGTTTGAAACGTAAGCTCATTTTTCAAGTGATCACCAGTTCCTTGATTAGATTTGAAGATCAAGTATCCATCTAACTTTTCTTCACTTTTAATAATTTTAGAAGCATAAACTAATGAATTTACATTTTCTCCACGCACTCCAAAGAAAACAGGGTCTGGACCATGAGGAGTAATTAAAACTCGACCTTTTTTTGTATCAAAACTATTGAATGTATCAGGATATGTTTTTTCTTGCATTTCCTTAACACTTGGAATTGAAATTTTTCTTTCCTTTCCAAATTTTTGTTTTTTTCGATAACTCAATAATTCCAACGTGTGATCTTGAAAATCATAACCTATTGCACCGATTGCACCGACAAGTCCTTGACCATTTCCTTTGTAGAAATATTCAAGATTATTTTTTTTAGCAAATTTTTTTGCATTATTTCGATTAATTAATTGCCATAAAGCTAAATCACTAAATTCTGTAAATTCAGAAGGAATTGATTCGCTTTCAAAAAAAACTAATCCAGGATTAGCTCCATTTTTTGTATCAGAATATTTTGAAACAAGGTTTTTGATTTGATTTTTTATTTTTGAAGGGTTACTAGTCTTGATTTTGATAGAAACTGCACCATTTCCACGTGTTTTCCAGGGAATATTTGGATTAAATCTAACTAATCTTGGAAAGTCAAGGAATTCAGTTTTTTGTTTTTTTAGTAAATCAACCACTTTGTATGCCAGAAAAGTAGTACACATTCCTTTTGGAGAATCTGTATCATCAAATCCAATATTTAGAACAGTTCCTTTTACCACATTTTCTGTAATTGATTCAGACATTTTTAGTTGTTGTAAGATGCAGTTGGTTTAAATTAATAAAATAACATTTCAAGCTAAATTGATTGTTATAGATGAAAAGAGGATATTTCAGGAAATAGAAGAAAAAAATCCTGCATCAGTCTCATTAAATGGACCAGATGGCATTTTACCACAGGTGCAAGAAGCTGCAATAAATATTACAAAAAAATTTGGCATTCCAGCATATGTTCTAGCTGATACAACTTGGGGAACATGTGATTTAAACTCAAATGGTTCTAAGGTTCTTGGAGCTGAAATTCAATTCAATATTGGACATACAATTAACACTGAAAGATATGAGGAAAATTTGATTTTAATTGACGCATATGACGATGTGGAATTTGATAGTGTTGCAAAAAAATGTGCAGAAATATTGAAAGGAAAAATAATTTCACTTGTAACCGATAGTCAACATCTACATCAAGTGGATAAGGTTGAAAAAATTTTAACAGAAAATGGAATTACAGTAAAAATTGGTAAAGGCAAGGGACAATTGAATGATGGACAAGTGTTTGGTTGTGAGTTTTATCCTGCAACAGATTTGAAAAAAGAAGTTGATGCATATGTTTTCCTAGGACAAAGTAATTTTCATGCATCTGGAATTGCACTTTCCACAAATTTGCCAACCTATGTTTTGGATCCCTACTTTAATGAAGTAAGAGAAGTTACAGAATTTGCACAGAAATTAAAAAAGAAAGCAACCCTTGCAATATACAAAGCCGCTGAGGCAAAAACTTTTGGAGTAATTGTTGGGTTGAAAGAAGGTCAGTTATAAAAGGTTTTTGCATTAAAAATCAAAGAAGAACTAGAAGCAGAAGGAAAAGAAGTTCAGTTATTTGCTTTAACAGACATTACAAATGATAGATTAAGAAATCTAAAAGGAATAGATGCTTTTATTCAGGTTGCGTGTCCTAGAATTTCAACAGATAATCAGTTTGACAAGCCTGTTTTATCATCACCTCAGGCTAATGCATTGTTAAAAATTCTTAGAAATGAAAGTATTGAAGGGTATTTGGAAATCCCACATTGGTTATGATACTAGTTTCTGAAATTTAGGATTATCAAATAATTTTTCAAAAGATTTAGATTTTTTTGCTTTAATTTTGTATTGTTTTCCCTGAGAGATTGATTTTTCAAGCAATGACAAGGAATCTTCTATTTTTGATAGCATTGCCAAGCTACAAGATTTGTCAAATAAGACATCACCATTTTCAGGATAATTATCCAAAATCATATCACAACAAGAAATGGAATCATCATATCTATTCATAGAGAATAGAATTCTTTCTTTATGATATAATGCAATATTGTATTTTGGATTTGATGCTAGTATTTTATCACAAATTGATAGTCCTTCAGAAAGATTTCCTTGTTTTCTAAAAGAGGAAATTTTGTTTACCAACACAGAAAGATCATTGGGATGACTTTCAAGTGCCAGATCATAGCATTTCATGGCATTTTCATAATCTTTTAGTTTACTTAGGGCATATCCCTTGTTGTTAAGAGAACTGAGATGTTTTGGATTTTCATCTAGAATTTTATCATAATATGAAATTGCTTCTCTATACTTTCCTTTCAAAAACAATCTATTTCCTTCATCTAAAATAGAATTTGTTTTGGGATCATCCATGAATAATCAACTTGGTTTCATTATGATTTTTCCAAAAAGTCCTTTACCCTTTAGCATCTTTGTATGAGCTTCAGCTGCTTGCTCAAGGGTATATTCAGAGTCAATTATGGATTTTATTTTTCCTTTAGACATCCAATAGAATCCTTCTTCAAGTTCAGCTCTTGTTCCCTGAGTTGAACCCAAAATGTTTATTCCTTTAAAGAAAATATGCCTAAGATCAGTTTTTGCCATATAACCAGTAGTAGCACCAGTAGTAATTACAGTACCACCATAATTCATCAGAGTTAGTTCTTTGTTCCAATGAGTGCCTCCAATATGTTCAAAAATTACATCTACGCCAGGAGTGTCACCATATGCTTTTGGAATTTTTTTTGCAATTGCTCTTACTTCTTTATCCCAATCATCTTTTCTATGATCAATTGCATAGTCTGCTCCAAGTTCAAGTAGCTTGTCTAATTTATCTGGACTAGCAGTTGCAATTACTGTGCAACCAAAAAGTTTTGCAATTTGAATTCCATAATTTCCAACACCAGAACCACCACCCATAATCAAGACTACTTGTCCAGGTTGGATTTTTGCTCTACCGACCAACATATGCCAAGAAGTTAACATAGTCATAGATGCAGCTGCTGCTTCTTCATATGAAACACCCTCAGGAATTTTTACGACGTTTACTTCAGGAAGATGAGTATATTCACAATATCCTCCCCAAAGAGGACCTGTTTCAAATCCCCAAATGGTTCGTTTTTTACAATCATATTCTCGTCCAGAGGTACATCTCTTACAAACTCTGCAAGACATGTTTCCATGGGAAACTACTCTGTCACCTACTTGGAAATTTTTTACATCTTCACCTACAGCAGTTACTACACCTGCTGCATCAGTTCCAGAGATATGAGGCAAAGGTATTGCCAAAGGTTTTCCTCTCATTCCCCAAATATCATCATAATTTAGAGCGGCTGCTTTTACTTTGAAAACTACCTCGTTTGATTTAGGTTCAGGAATAGGAAGATCTTTAATTTTTAAAATTTTTGAAAAATCATCATCTGTAGTATATTCTTCATAAACTAGAGCTTTCATGGTTTTTTTCATATTTGTCGAAATATATGATTTATCAGGATCAAATGGTCCATAAACAATTATAATCACAAAAACAAGAATTTGAGCATGTCTGAAAATGCAACATATCCAGGTGAAAAAATAGCATCTATTGAGGAATATGAGGCTGGACACAATGCTTTTGATGACGGAGATATGGTCAGAGCAGCAACTATTGGACAAAAAGACATTGATAAAACTACCAGAACTGCAAATATCAAACATCCAAAGAACCTATCCATTCCAAAAGTTGGAGATGTAGTAATTGGAACAGTTGCAGCAGTAATGTCATCTATGATCGCAGTTTCAATTGATTACATTAATGGAAACCCAACTACATCAAAAGTAGAATGTGTATGTTCAACAAGAAACATTAGAAAAAGAAATGTTGCACTGGTTAATGATATTGCAAAATTAAAAATTTTAAATCATCTTAATGGAACGATTCATGCAACTATTGATGAGCCAAATTTAGGAATACTATTTACAAAATGTCGTAAATGTGGCGAAAAAGTAGTACCCATGAGAGATGCCATAAAATGTACAGAGTGTTCATGGATTGATGAAAGAAAGCTATCTACAGACTTTGGCAAAAGCGATTTCGTAAAACTGAGAGAATAAAAATGACTAATGTTTCGTTCCAAGGTGAACGAGGTGCATATAGTGAAGCTGCAGCAAGATCATTCTTTGCTGA